>NZ_JAPZSS010000155.1:0-7777 GCF_027532015.1 Microcystis sp. LE19-131.1A
AAGAGCGCATCGACAAAAACGATTCTCAAATAGAAAACAAGGAAAATTAGCTCCCTCAATCAGAGCTAATCGTCAACTTGAACTTCGAGTCGTTTCTGAACTAACCAAAATCTATCCAATTACTGACATTTACTTTGAGTATGTCAAAACCGATATTGATCTAACTTCCGGTAGAAAAGGAGCTAAGTCTGGAAAAGGTTTCTCGTCGGTTATGGTCGGACAGAAATGGGCGATTGAGCAACTATCTCAATTGGCAAAAGTCCATACCCGCTTTGGTTGGCAAACCTCTAATCTCAGAAAATATTTGCGACTAGAAAAGTCCAAAAATAAAGCAGAACAATCACCAGAAAGTCATGCTAACGATGGCATTGCTAAGAGGGAGGGAGCATCTCACCTTTGTAACCCCTAAATCAGGTTTTATGTCAAGCTATTTTGAAAGCCTTGCTAGAAACCAGTTTTAGGGACAAGTATAATTACTCACTTGCATAAATGAGATACTCCCAAAGAGGGATATTTATGAAGTGGAATCTGACCTGCGGAATGTTGGATATAATCTAATTATGTACTAAAAACAGGAAATTCATGACAAATATTCACTCGATCATCGGTATATTCCCCTCCAATGAAGAAGCAGACATAGTTGTAAGGTGGTAAACGACGTAAATATGGTGGCTCTACCACAAGACATGGGTTCCATAAAGGAGATTTAATTTCTTCTCCCAAAGGAATTGGTTATGTTAGTGGAGATACCGAAAAACAGCTATCTGTAAGCGATGCCAATGGTCAACGATTGGGACAGATAACTGTTAGTAAGATTCAGTTAATTCGTCGTTCTAACGGTTTAATTGTTTCTCACTAACTTATGTAAAGCCGCCCTCCGCTATCGCTAAAGGGCGGGGTTTCAGACCCAGTTTTTCGATGAAAGCCCTGTTACTCTACCCTAAGTTTCCCCAGTCTTTCTGGTCTTACGATCGCTTTATGGAAATCGCGGGACTGAAAGCCACCATTCCACCCCTCGGCATCATTACTGTCGCCGCCCTCCTCCCCCAAAACTGGGAGATTCGATTTTATGATCGCAACGTCAATCCTGAAACAGAAGCCGATTGGGAGTGGTGTGAGTTGGTTATCCTCTCTGCCATGTTGGTCCAGAAGCCAGATTTTCAAGCTCTGATTCAAAAAGCCGTGCAGTTAGGCAAAAAAGTCGCCGTTGGCGGTCCCTACCCCACCTCTGTCCCCCAGGATGCCCTGGATTCTGGAGCGAACTATCTCATTTTGGATGAGGGAGAGTTAACCGTTCCCCTGTTTTTGGAGGCGATCGCTCAAGGTCAAAGCCAGGGAATTTTCCGCTCTGGGGACAAACCAGACGTGACCCTCAGCCCCATCCCCCGCTTCGACCTGCTTCAGCGAGACGATTACTTAATGATGGCAGTGCAATTCTCTCGCGGCTGTCCTTTTAACTGCGAATTTTGCGACATTATTTCCCTCTACGGGCGCAAACCTCGTACTAAAGAGCCGAGTCAGACTTTAGCAGAGTTGCAGACTCTCTACGACCTAGGCTGGCGCGGTTCGTTGTTCATCGTCGATGACAACTTTATTGGCAATCAGCGCAACGTCAAACGCTTTCTCAGAGACTTGATTCCCTGGATGAAGCAGCACGACTATCCCTTCACCTTTATTACTGAAGCCTCGGTCAATTTGGCAGAGGATGATGAATTGTTAAGCCTGATGGCTGAGGCGGGGTTTTATTCTGTCTTTCTGGGGATTGAAACTCCTGACCAAGATAGTCTGCAAGTGACGCGCAAACTGCAAAATACTCGCAATCCACTGGTGGAAGCCTGTCGCAAGATTAATGCAGCCGGTTTGCTAATCTATGCTGGATTTATCTTGGGGTTTGATGGAGAGCGCTCTGGTGCGGGGGCAAGGATTCAAGCCTTTGTGGAAGAAACCAGTATTCCTCAGCCCATGTTAGGCATCCTCCAGGCTCCGCCCAACACGGCGCTCTGGAATCGTCTCCAACAAGAACAGCGTTTAGTTGAGGGTGACAGCATCCATCCGACGGGAGATCAGAATAGCTTGATGAATTTTATCCCCACCCGCCCGATTGCCGAAATTGCCAGAGAGTATGTCGAAGGCTTCTGGACGCTGTACGAACCCAGCCACTATCTCCGACGCTGTTTCCAACAATGTCTCGGTCTGGGTTTGCAGTCAAAACACAAGCAAACCATGCAATTTCCCGTGGGGAAGGGGTTACGGCTGATTACCCAGTTAATCTGGCATCAGGGTATCCGCCGAGCGGACATTCGGGGACAGTTTTGGCGGCAATTATGGACGATTTGGCAAAAAAAGCCCCAAGTTCTCAATCTGTATTTAGGTCTGTGCGCGGCGGGAGAACATTTTTGGGAGTACCGGTCCTTAGCCAGAGAACGGATTACTCAACAACTAGGCTACGATCCCTTAGAAGTTTCTGGTCGTCCCAACCAGAACTGATTCTGACTCGATAGGGAGGATTGGATTGTATGGTCAAGAGATCGCTCCAGGCTTCCCCTTCGGGAATTAAACAGGCTAAACGAGCCTTTGCGCTCAAGGGGTGGACTCAGGAAAATCTAGCAGGGGAAGTGAACTTAAAGACCCGCCAGCCGATTTGGCGGTTTTTCACAGGAAAACCCGTTGATCGCCAGGTTTTCCTGGAAATTTGTTCGATTCTGGATTTGGATTGGCGGGAGATTGCCCTCGCTCCGCCCGCAGAATTTCCTGAACCAGGAGAACTGGCGAAAACTAATATTGATGCTCTGGTGCAAGAGGTGCGAGCGCAACGCCTGGACACCATCCAAAACCAGTGCGGCATCTTGCAGTTACTAGACATCAGCCATCCAGTCAACATTGATGACATCTATGTGGATGTCAATATTTTGGCGGAAATTGCCAGTCAACAGTGGGTGGAGATTGCCGATTGGCAAAACTTGGGTCCTGCTGAATTCGAGCGCGTCGGTTTGGGAGAGGTTGAGCAGAAGCAAATACCCGGAATGCAGGCTGTTGAAACTTACTCAAAGCTTAGAGTTTTGGGCAGGCCGGGGGTTGGCAAAACTACCTTTTTGCAACATCTGGCGATTCAGTGCAACCAAGGCGAGTTTGCGGCGAATCAAGTGCCGATTTTTATCTTATTGAGAGAATTTGCCGGGGAGTCCAGTCCCAGGGGTGAATTTAGCCTGTTCAACTACATCCGTCAGGCATTGCTCACCTCGGGAATTTCCAACCCGTCTGTGCTGGAAACCTTACTGCAAGCGGGCAGAGTCCTGCTGTTGCTCGATGACATGGATGAAGTTCTCAACCAGGACATTACAGCAGTTCTGAGAGAAATTCGCCAATTCTCAGAAAAGTATCATCGCAATCGATTTGTAGTAACCTGTCGCACCGCTGCCCAAAAACTCCAGATTCGAGGTTTCACTGATGTAGAAATTGCCCCCTTTACCCAGGCACAAATCAGCACCTTCGCGCAAAAGTGGTTTGTGGCACTGAGCAAAACGACTGCTCAAGCGGGGCAGGAGCAGTCGGCTCAGTTTATGGAGAAGTTGGACTTGCCGGAAAACTGGCAATTTCGGCAACTGGTGGTGACACCTCTGTTTCTGCATCTCGCCTGCTGGGTGTTTCAGGGTCAAGGGAAATTTCCGAGCAAGCGGGCTGAGTTTTATAAACAAGGGCTGGATTTGCTGCTGGGTAAATGGGATAAAGCGAGAGGAGTCGAACGCGATCAGGTTTACCGGGGGTTTTTATTGCCCCAAAAATTGAGGCTGTTGAGCCAGCTTGCAGCAGTGACTTTTGAACAGGGGCAGTATTTTTTTGAGCAACGCACGATTGAGCAATACATTGGCGACTATTTGCGGAATTTGCCAGGTGCAACCCTGGAAGCAGAGGAACTCCAACTCGAAAGCGAAGCCATGCTGAAAGCGATCGAGGCACAGCATGGAATCCTCACAGAAAGGGCGCGAGGCATTTTTTCATTTTCTTATCTGGCATTTCAAGAATACTTCACGGCTCGAAAAATAGTTGCCAGCCATAATTTGCAGGCATTAGAACAAGCACTGGGAGGGTTGGTGAGTCACATCACCGATTCCCACTGGCGCGAAGTCTTCTTGTTAACGGCTGCCATGTTGCGAAGTGCAGATGCGCTGGTGCAGTTGATGAAGCAACAAATTGATGCCTTAGTCGCGCAAGACTCCTATCTGCAAGAGTTTTTGAGTTGGGCCAGCCAAAAATCCCAGCAGCTCCCAGACGAAACCAAAGTGGCGACCGCACGCGCATTTTACCTTGCCCTTGCCCAAAGCCCGCATACGGCAGATCGCTTTGCCTTAGCCAGCACGCTCGATCAGGGGATGTTTTTAGATGCGGCGTTGGAGAACTTGCTGGTAGAGTTTGCCATCGACCACAGTCAGGATTTTGCCTATGTCAATGCTTGTAGCGAGGCACTCAACAACATTCTGGTGATGGTTCTGGATGCTGGATTTTATAAGTCTTTGCAACAATTGAGAGACCAACTGCCACCTCCGAGTCAAAACCTGGAACGGCTTCAGCACTGGTGGCAGAAAAACTATTCTGCCTGGGTGGAACAGTTGCGGTGTGCGATCGCCAATTATCGCAATATTCATCATCCCTGGCAGTTTACGACTGAGCAACAGCAGATGCTCCAACGCTACTATGAGGCCAATCAACTCCTGATCGATTGTTTGAATAGTAACTGCGAAATAACAGCCGCAATCCGGCAAGAAATTGAAGCCACGTTGCTGTTACCTCAAAAGGACTTGGAAGATCGGGAATGGCAAGGAGATTAAATTGATAGACCACTCATTTGGATTTTACGGGTTCGCTTTCTTTGGGATCATCCTGGCGCGATACTTTCTCGTGGCTGGGGGAACCTATTTGTTCTTCTATTCGCCCTTGAGTCAGTCCTTTGTCAATCACAACCTGCGGCATTGGTCTCCCTCTTGGCGATCAATTCAACAAGATATCACGCTCTCGGTTCTTTCGGCGGGGGTGTTTGCGCTGGCGGCGGCTTTCATCATGACAGGATACAGTTGGGGTATTACCCGCTTATACAGCCACCCTCAACAGTATGGGCTGTGTTATTTAGGGGTTAGTTATGGCGCTGTGTTGGTTCTCCAGGATGCCTATTTCTATTTCACCCATCGCTTGTTTCACCACCCGTCACTCTTTCGGTGGTTACACCAGGGGCATCATCGCTCGCGCTATCCTACCCCGTGGACTTCGTTTGCCTTTGACCCACTAGAGGCGATCGTTCAGTCTCTCTTCCTGGTCGGCATTGTCTTTGTCCTTCCCCTGCATTTCATCACGTTAATTGCGGCACTCACCACGATGACGATCTGGGCAGTGTTAAATCATCTTGGGATCGATCGCTTGCCTTCCTCATTTCCCCATCATTGGTTGGGTCGGTGGTTTATTGGTCCTGCCCATCATTCCATTCATCATCGCAAGTACACCGTACATTACGGTCTATATTTCACGTTCTGGGACAAACTCCTCGGAACTCAAGACCCCGATTATGAGCAGAAGTTTGATGAGCGTCTGACGGGTAAAGTCGATGGAGTTTAACTCGTGCATCGCCCGTTACATTTTGTCTCGTATTCAAGCAATTCATACAGTTTTAATCAATTCACGCAGTAAATCAAGCAACCGCCTGTTACAGTAATGCCAGGAGCAGAATTATCAACTCGAATCAGGAAATTCAATCGCTATAGTTCGCCATACTATAGGATTTACAAAGCTTTTACCGCATAGCGTTGGAGGGAAAAATGACTTTAACTAACCGTAAACGAGCCGTGGGAATCTTCTCTAGCTATCAAGAGGCAGAGAAGGCACTGAATGGATTACGAGATGACGGATTTGCCATGAATGAGGTATCAATCATTGCCAAAGAGCCTGAACGACTGGAGCAGAGCAACCGGATTGGTGAGACACGAGTTCAAGAGCTTACCGAAACAAAAACAACTCATATTGACGAAGGAGCAAAGACCGGGGCAGCGGCAGGCGGAGCCATCGGAGGACTGACAGGCTTGCTGGTTGGGTTGGGCATATTGGCAATTCCTGGAGTGGGCCCCGTCATGTTGGCAGGGGCGGCTGCAACTGCGATCGCTACCACGTTAGCTGGCGGTGCAATCGGGACGGCTACCGGAGGTTTGGTAGGTGGTCTAATTGGTCTAGGAATTCCAGAAGATCGGGCACGAGTCTATCACGATTATGTGGTTCGTGGAGATTACCTGTTGATCGTGGACGGTACAGATGCTGACATCCTTCAGGCTGAAACAATTCTAAAGCGCCGAGGGATTCGCGAGTGGGAAATTTAGGCTCTTCGGGAATTGTTATGCAAATAATTAACTTAAAATAAAATTCGATGAGAGCAACTACGCTCAAAAGTAGCTGAAATTTATACAGGAAAGGACTTAAGGCACAAATAGGTTAATACCAAAAGATAGACAATCGAGTTAAGATTTGATATAATAGCCAAAAACGAGATTATTTTACTTATGATGCTTGACAAATTTTTGAACCTACAAGGAACCTGTATTCAAGGCTATCGACACCTAGAAAATATCGGTATAGTTTTCCAAATCGAATCGAAAAATAAAAAAGCAGCCTGTCCTCGTTGTGGGTTAGAGAGCGATAAACTTCACCAAAATCATCGACATTTAGTCAAAGATTTACCGCTCTCAGGTCAACCAGTGTACCTACAAGTTAATCGTCGTCAATTTAAGTGCGGTAATTGTCAGAAACCCTTTAGCGAAGAGTTAGATTTTGTCGCCAAGAAACGAACCTATACGAAAAGACTAGCCGAGAATATACTCGAACAATTAAAAGAAGGAGATATTTTAAATGTTAGTCGAAGAAATGACGTAACGGAAGAAGAGATTCAAAGAATGATAGAGGACATAGCTGAAGAAATTACAGAGACAGACCTATCGAAATTAAAAAGACTAGGAATTGACGAAATCGCTCTAGTCAAAGGACAAAAAAATTACTGTGCGGTTTTAGTAAATTTAGATACGGGAAAACTAATAGCTATTCTAGAGAAGCGAACACAAGAAGAATTGAGGGAAACGCTTACAGGGTGGGGAAAAGAGGTGTTAGAGCAAATTGAAGAAGTCAGCATAGACCTTTGGTTGCCCTATAAAAATTTGGTGAAAGAATTGATGCCATCGGCCGAGGTAGTCGCCGATAGATTCCATGTAATGAAACAAATTAATCAAGAGTTAGACGAACAAAGAAAAGCAGAAAAAAGAGCCGTAGAAGCGCAGAGAAATAAAAAACAGAAAGCGGAAAAAGAAGCGAAGCTAGAAGTTTTAAAGCGAAGTAAATATAGCTTGTTAAAAAATGAAAAAGATTTAACGGAAACCCAAAAAATCAAACTAGAAGCTATCAAAGAAAATTTCCCAAATTTGAAAAAGATGCACGAGTTAAAGGAAGAATTTAGAAAGATTTATGAAACCTCAGAGAATCCGACAGAAGGACTGCTATCCATCTCGGACTGGTTGGCAAAATCCTCCAGTGTTTTTACCAAGAGTTGTCAAACAATCCGAAACTGGTTTGGAGAAATCATTAGTTATTTCGAGCGAAGGACAACGAATGGGGTGGTCGAGGGAATCAACAATAAACTTAAACTAATAAAACGGAGAGGCTATGGCTTTAGAAACTTTCGGAATTTTTGGGTTAGAAGTATGTTATCTTGGCATCTTGTATGTTGATTTAGCATAAAGGGTAACGAAGAGCC
>NZ_JAPZSS010000083.1:0-30808 GCF_027532015.1 Microcystis sp. LE19-131.1A
TCAACCGGTTAGCGATGGCGCTGAGTTACAGGAAATGGTGGAAAAAGCCGGGATCGGTCAATCTTTACCCCTAAGAATCAGAAGGGGGGAAAGGGCGATCGATCTCACCGTAATCACCGCCCAAATGTCAAATCAGTAATCGGCAGTCCGGAGTCAGTTATCAGATGTGAGTTTTCAGTTCACTGATCACGGTTCTTCGTTACTTGGTATAGTTCGATCGGGTGGCATAAATCGACTAAATCCTTATCTGACAAGAGACTTAATTGATTAGCTCGCTCTAGATCGAAAACAATTGACAAATATCGCAGCAATGTCTTTCTCTATAAGGGTTTCATCTCCTATTATCCCGTCCCGGCTCTTCTCGACTTTGTGTGATAATTTTTGCTTATGGAATCGTGAAATGTTGACGGAGAAAGACTTTTACGACTATTTTGCCGAAGAAACTATCAGTATAGGCTTCGTTTCCACACAGAAACCGGAAGAGCCTATAAGGGTTTCATCTCCTATCATCCCGTCCCTTGCATAAGACAAACCGAAGAGCCCAAAAAAGACCAGGTAAGGATGAGAAAGTCTTAGAAAAGAAGATACAATAAATCTTGAAAAGTTATCGTTTAACTGGATATCTTGAATACTAAATTGAGAAAAAGATTAGTTATAAAAAAGTCTATAAAGGTCGTGGAAGAGGAGTCTATTTATAAGTACCTAAGCAAAATGGCTCTCTTAGGTTTGGTGGGCAAAATGTATTCTAAGATACATTCTTCCTAGCGAGGGGGTGGAACGAACCACAAAGACACAAAGGACACAAAGACTGATCAATCCTATGTAAGTTAAACTTATCACACAGAACCTAGAAGAGCCGCAAAATTAATTACACATATCTAACCACCTCTTGCCTCCTGCCTTTTGCCTATCTTCACTAGGAAATTTATTTTGCACGACTACTTATGAGATGCAGCCCTTTCACCTTGAGGATTTATTCGGTAACGAGAAAATGCTATGATTCGGGTTGAATTTACCAAGTTTATTAAATTATGCGTTCTCCCCAATTAATTGTTCTATTGCTCGGTTTATCCCTTCTCCCCGGTATCTCCCCCCCTTTTGTCCATGCTAATCCCTCGATAGTGCCAGTGAAACAATCGAGTAATCGCGATTGGGGACAAAAAATCAGTGAAGCGGAAATTAAAGCAATGATTCAAGACATTGAAACCGCTATTAAAGATAAAAATATCCCCCTAATCCTCAAACACTATGCCCCGTTTATTTCCTCGCAATTGACCATTAAAACCGATGCTAGTACCGAAATTTTTGAGTTAAATGGCATCACGGAACATAAAATATTTTTAGAGGAATCCTACAAAAATATTAGAAGTATAGAGGTTCTTTCTGAGAATTGGGACGTGGATATTCTTGCTAATAACGAGATGGCGATTATCACTCGCGAGCGGGTAGTCAATATTACCAACACCGAGGGTGATAACTATATAGTGGCATCGGAAGCAGTGGCTAAAGTCGCTCCCATCGACGGTAAATTGAGGATCTTTTCCATTCAAGAAACCGCCGAAGTGGGACGCAGACCAAAAAAATAATTAACTTCTCCGGTTGGGACTAGACCAACCCGACTCCCGCCGTCTTCTTCCCTCGATAAAACCGTCATCATAGTCTCTAGAATTGCGCGGATTATCATAGCGGGCAAAGTTAAACCCGTCCTCTAGTCCGCGCTGAAATTCTTGCTCTGGTGGCACAAATCGATAACGTTGTCTATTATCCTGTACCGCCCGGTTGATTAACAAGGCCCCCGCTCCAATACCAACGGCCTCACCAAAGGTTAAAGACCTAGCATAATCGATGTTAATTGTCAAGAAAGTTGTTGTTAAAATTAAGGCTTTTCCCCAATGTTGACTCATAAAATCCTCCTTCAAAAAATCAGGTTGACAACAAAACCAGTACAGATAGAGAGTTTCTCACAAAATCGACCACCGACTCCCTAAAATGAAAACTTTGTACCTCATCATTACGATAAATAAGATCAAGAAGTTTTAGAAGAATGGGAGTGAAAGCGAATACCTAGGAAGACATCGTAGAGAAAACTCCAGAAATTCTTACCTTGCAGTAAACCCAAAGACTGTTCACAGTCTTTTGCGTCTAAAAGCGGTTTAGTGGCATAGTATGCCGGTTGGTATTTGTACCAGGGAATCGACGGCCAAAGATGATGCACGAGATGATAATTCTGCCCTAAAATCAGCAGGTTTAAGAGGGTACTGGGGTAAACTCGGGCATTTTTCCAACGATTACGCTCTTGGAAAGGACGATGGGGGAGATAATCGAAAAATAAACCGAGGGCAATTCCCACCACTAAAGCGGGAACAAACCAAAAATTCATCACATAGCTGATAAAACCGTATTGACAGGCGACGATGACTATGGTAGCCACAAAAAGACGACTGAGGAACCATTCCAGTAGTTCGTATTTTCGCCAGAGTTGCCGCTTAAAAAAGAAAATCTCGTGATAAAAAAATCTGGCCGCAATCATCCACAAAGGGCCACCAGTGGAGACAAAATGATCTGGATCATTTTCGGGATCGTTAACGTGAGCATGGTGCTGTAAATGGACTCTAGTGAAGACCGGAAAGGCAAAACCGAGCATTAAAGCACTACCATGACCTAAAATAGCATTAAATGTCCGATTGCTATGGGCAGAATTATGAGAGGCATCGTGGATAACTGTCCCCGATAAATGTAAAGCGAGGACATTAGCACTAAAACAAATCCAGTCCGGCCAGGACCATAGCCAATAGCCACAGGTAGATAGGGTTATTAGGCTCAAGGCACTGAAAAACATGGTAACGTTTGGGTTGAAGCCCCCCGGTGCTTTTAAATACTCTTTGGGGACTGTCAGCAACATCTCGGCCGACTGCATTATGGGTGTTGCTCCTTATTGTGTTCGCTTTACTGGCGTAAATTATCATACTACGCCTTTTTCATAAAGTTTTGTAACATTATCTTAATTAATCTAAAGCTATGAAGAAAGTAAGGATTTGTTATATGGTCTTCCCCCCTCAGTCCCCGAAGGAAAAGCGAGGCTACAAGAGAAAATCACGGGCGCTTAACGCCAGTTTCGCACTTAAATGATTAAAAAATTCGGCTAGAGACTCGGCTTGAGAGGGAGCGATCGCCTGTTTCCCCCCTATCACCGATTCTACTCTATCCCGATCGCCGAAAATATCGACAAGACACTCCCTATCGATATCGAACTCATGCAGTAAAGATTCTAACGTAGCGGTAGGATTTGTTCGGGCGATCGGATAATGTTTGCGCTCGTATTCTTCCACTAATAACACCAGTAAATCGAATAATAGTCCTTCGTCATTGATTAACTCCCGTGACATCATCCCTTCAATTATGCTTAAAAATCGCTCGTATTCTTGCGCGTTATTAAATCGAACCCCAGAAAAGCGCATCGCCCTGAATCCCCAATCAAGTAATCAATAGCTAGATGAAGTATAAGAAATACAAATAACAAAATCCTTGACAAAATGATTGGGGTTGCTGACAATCCCAATCACATAGGATTGGGCATTCTACTGGTTAACTTCATCAAAAATTGATGAGTATCAAAATAATGCTCGACAGACTCAAGTTTCAACTCCTCTGTGACTTTTGCCAGGCTAAGTCCAACAATTTCAACTGCTTCTCCCGTGGGTTGATGTGTTTGATAGTTACCCTTAAAAGTTCCCCAATGTCTCCATTTAAAGACGACGTTGGGAGGACCTGCCACAACTTCGATCAACTCCCAGTGAAAACCATCTGGGAAAGCAGCGTGGAAGAGATTGTAAGAAGATTCAAAGGTTTCATTAGAAGAACTGTATTGATCTGAATCTCCAAGAAATAGGTTATATGTTCCTTGCTCTACAATATCTTCAGCAGTATACTCTTTGCCTCCATTAGTACTCATGCGGAATTTACCTTCCACCACAGAAAGCCACTGTTGAGGATTAGTCTTAAATGTTGCCTCCATTTCAAAAGTTTTCACCAGATTATGTGCGATCTGATTTAGAGATTTTTCGGCGTGATTAAATTTTCGTTCCTTTTCCAGATATCTATTGGTGTGCGAATAATCTGGACGATCTCCATAGCGCCATTGAATTTCATCAGCCTTGTTAATAACTTCTTCGCGATCTTGTACCCAAAGTGGCAAATTTTGGTCTTCACTCATCATTAAATTACCTCTTGACTATGATGCCGATTGGCTTACTCTAAGCAGACTCCTTTGAGTCAAGTATTCAGCACCAACAACAAACGTTTCCATCATTATTTATAGCTCTAATCTTCTGCCCCGACTCAATCAGTAACAAATCTTAGCTAACCGCTCGAATGTAAATCCCCGTGTATTTAAAGAAATCGCCTCGAACATCGTTTTTTCAGTTTTCTGGCTCGGATCGGGGACGATTTCCGAGTCATCCAAAACAATCACGCGTATCATCTTACCTTCCCATCGAGAAGAATATCGGGGGGGAACGCTCACTTGACCGTTATAAATAACCGTCCTAAATTCGATCGCTTCCATACATAGCTCCAATTAAACCCTATCTCTACTTTAGCTCTAGAGTTAAGCGATCATAGCTCGGACGTATTTTAGAGACTAGAATAAGGTTAAAAATCGCTTGCGGGGTTTACGGTGATGGAAGAGAAAGAAACAGGACTAAATGAACGGGAACTAGAGGAAATTCTGGAAATGGCACGGGATGCGGCGGAAAAAGCCCGATCGATGTGCGAGGTAATTACAGAAAATTCAAAAAAATGGCGAGAAAGAGCAGAAAGAATCAATCGAACCGGATCGAGATAGCGATCGAGTATTTCTTCGATTATAGGAGCGATCGAACTTGTATCGGAAAAGCGATCTCGATCGAGGGGGAAAGCAGCGAGAGGAACCCTGGTCACATCGAAACATTTCCTTAAGATATAAGACCGAAGGTCGAGTCTGGATACAGAATTGATATACCTAGAATCGCTACTCTGGCTCACCCTCTAGGCCCTTCCCTTCCAGACTGCTAGGCTATCAGACAAAATGAATAACAATCAAACTCCACGGAAACAAGGACTATACGATCCCCGATTTGAACATGATGCTTGTGGTGTCGGGTTTATCGTTCATAAAACGGGTAAAAAGTCCCACGATATTGTTGAACAGGCCTTGACAATTCTACTAAACCTCGATCACCGTGGCGCGTGCGGTGCGGAAAAAAATACGGGCGATGGGGCGGGTATTTTATGCCAAATCCCTGACCTATTTTTCCGGAAAGTGACCAGTAATCTAGGTTTTACCTTACCAGCAGCCGGACAATACGGGGTAGGAATGCTCTACACGGCCCCTGATGCGGAAATTCGCCAGAAAAGTCGCCAGGAATTCGAGAAAATCGCCGCCGAAGAGGGGTTAAAAGTTCTCGGTTGGCGTGATGTTCCCACGGATAACTCCAGTTTAGGCAATTCGGCCAAATCTACCGAACCCTTTATCGAACAGGTTTTCATCGAACGCGATGCCAATTTAAGCGATGATCTGGCCTTTGAACGCAAATTATACGTTATTCGCAAGCGTTCCCACCTCAGTCGTCAATCCTTTAATCGTTACTGGTATCCTTGCAGTATTTCGAGTCGTACCATTGTCTATAAAGGGCAATTAATGCCGGTACAGGTGGGTGACTATTTCCCCGATTTACACGACCCCGACTTTCAAAGTGCTTTAGGATTAGTCCATTCTCGTTTTAGTACCAATACCTTCCCCAGTTGGGAACGCGCCCACCCTTACCGTTATATTGCCCACAATGGCGAAATTAATACCCTGCGAGGTAATATTAACTGGATGCACGCCCGTCAGTCGATGTTTGCCTCACCCTTATTCGGGGAAGACATCAAAAAAATCCAGCCGGTCATTAATATCGAAGGTAGTGACTCCTTAATTTTTGATAATGCCCTAGAATTAATGGTTTTATCGGGGCGTTCTCTTCCTCACGCTGTCATGATGATGATTCCTGAACCCTGGGCAGCCCACGAATCGATGAGTGATGAGAAAAAAGCTTTTTATGAATACCATTCCTGTTTGATGGAACCCTGGGATGGTCCGGCCTCGATCGCTTTTACCGATGGTACGATGATGGGAGCAGTGTTGGACCGCAATGGTTTACGTCCTTCCCGTTACTACGTCACCAAAGATGACCTAGTAATTATGGCATCGGAAGCGGGAGTTTTACCCATTGAACCGGAACGCGTCGCTTTTAAAGGTCGTCTGCAACCCGGCCGGATGTTCCTTGTGGATATGAAAGAAGGTCGTATCGTGGCCGATGAGGAGATAAAAGAAGTTATTGCCAAAGCTCATCCCTATCGCCAGTGGTTAAACGAAAATTTAGTCAATTTAGACGATTTACCGGCGGTGGAAACTGCTCCACCGGAAACTGCTGTTTCCCTAATTCAACAGCAAACCGCTTTCGGCTACACTTTTGAAGAATTACGTCTTTTATTAGCCCCCATGGGCCGGGATGGAGTGGAAGCAGTGGGTTCCATGGGTTCCGATACACCCCTAGCCGTCTTGTCCGATCGCCCAAAACTGCTTTATGATTACTTTCAGCAGTTATTCGCCCAAGTCACTAACCCCCCGATTGACTCGATTCGCGAAGAAATTATCACCTCTCCCATCACCACTATCGGTGCGGAAAGAAATCTCTTGGATCCGCAGCCGGAAAGCTGTCACCTGATTAAACTTAACTCTCCCATCCTCACTAACGCCCAATTAGCGCGTTTACAGGGCAATAGCGAATTTAACACCGTGACTATTCCCATTCTCTTCGATCCCACTGCGGGAGTCGAGGGGATGCGTGGCACAATTGAGGCAATTTGTCAAGAGGTGGACGAGGCAATTTTAGCGGGCGCGAGTATTATTATTTTAAGCGATCGAGGTATCGATAAAAATCACGCCCCGATTCCCTCACTGCTGGCGGTTGCCGGTTTACACCATCACCTCATCCGGCAGGGAACCCGCACCAGAGTCGGCCTTGTCTTGGAATCCGGCGAACCCCGGGAAGTGCATCACTACGCCCTTTTACTCGGTTATGGTTGCGGTGCGATTAATCCCTATCTAGCCTTTGCCACCCTCGGCAGTATGATCGAGGAAGGTTTATTGGTAGGAGTTGACCACCAGACCGCCTGTAAAAACTACATAAAAGCCGCCACCAAGGGCGTAATTAAAGTGGCCTCTAAAATTGGCATTTCTACCCTGCAAAGCTACCGTGGGGCGCAAATATTCGAGGCTATCGGCTTAAATCGATCGGTAGTTGATCGCTATTTTACTTGGACAGCTTCCCGCATTGAAGGGGCCGATTTAGAAATTATTGCCCGAGAATCCCTACTCAGACATGGCCACGCTTTCCCCGACCGGGATGTTAATGTGCATACCCTCGATATTGGCGGTGAATATCAATGGCGTAAGGACGGGGAAGCGCACCTCTTTAGCCCAGAAACCATTCATACCCTGCAACAAGCGGTAAAATTGGGCAAATACGACCTCTTTAAGAAGTATTCCCAACTGGTCAACCAACAAAATCAAAAATTCTTCACCCTGCGGGGACTATTAACCTTTAAAAACCGGGAAAGTATCCCCATCGAAGAAGTGGAACCGATTGAAGCGATTATGAAACGCTTTAAAACTGGGGCCATGAGTTACGGTTCCATTTCCAAAGAGGCCCACGAATCCCTCGCTATTGCCATGAATCGTATCGGTGGCAAGTCGAACACCGGGGAAGGCGGCGAAGATTCCGAGCGCTACACTTGGACAAATGAACGGGGAGACTCGAAAAATAGTGCCATTAAACAGGTAGCTTCCGGCCGTTTTGGTGTCACCAGTCTTTACCTCTCCCAAGCGCGAGAATTGCAGATAAAAATGGCCCAGGGGGCAAAACCGGGCGAAGGCGGTCAATTACCGGGTAAAAAAGTCTATCCTTGGATTGCCAAAGTCCGTCACTCCACCCCCGGAGTTGGTTTAATTTCTCCCCCACCCCACCACGATATCTACTCGATTGAAGACCTCGCGGAGTTGATTCATGACCTAAAAAATGCCAATCGTGCGGCCAGAGTGAGCGTAAAACTGGTTTCTGAGGTGGGAGTTGGCACAATCGCCGCCGGAGTCGCTAAAGCTCACGCCGACGTGGTTTTAATCTCTGGTTTCGATGGTGGGACCGGTGCTTCTCCCCAAACCTCGATTAAACACGCGGGTTTACCCTGGGAGTTGGGACTAGCAGAAACCCATCAAACATTGGTGTTAAATAATCTTCGCAGTCGCATTGCGGTGGAAACCGATGGTCAGATGAAAACCGGCCGCGATGTGGTGGTGGCGACGCTATTGGGGGCCGAAGAATTCGGTTTTTCGACCGCGCCACTGGTAACGTTAGGCTGTATTATGATGCGGGTTTGTCATCTTAATACCTGTCCGGCGGGGGTAGCGACCCAGGATCCGTTATTACGGAAGAATTTCATCGGGGATCCTGAATATACGGTGAATTTCATGAAATTTATCGCCCAGGAAGTGCGGGAAATTATGGCCGAATTGGGATTCCGCACCTTAAATGAAATGGTGGGGCGAACTGATGTATTAGAGCCGAAACAGGCTGTAGAACATTGGAAAGCGAAAGGAATTGACCTAACTCCGATTCTCTATCAACCGGAGGTAGATGCAGAGGTAGGACGTTATTGTCAGATTCCCCAGGACCACGGGTTAGATAAGTCTTTGGATCTAACAGTTTTACTGGATTTATGCAAAGATGCCATTGAAAAAGGCGAAAAAGTCAAAGCGACACTACCGATTAAAAATATTAACCGCGTGGTGGGGACGATTTTAGGCAACGAAATCACTAAACGTCACTGGGAGGGTTTACCCGAAGATACCGTACATCTCCATTTTCAGGGCAGCGCGGGGCAGAGTTTCGGTGCTTTTGTTCCCAAAGGGGTGACACTGGAGTTAGAAGGGGATGCCAATGATTATGTGGGTAAGGGTTTAAGCGGTGGCAAAATCATCGTTTATCCGCCCAAAGGTTCCACTTTTGTGGCCGAGGAGAATATTATCATCGGTAATGTGGCTTTATACGGTGCAACCAGTGGTGAGGTGTATATTTCTGGGGTTGCTGGGGAACGTTTTGGGGTGCGTAACTCTGGGGTGACTACGGTGGTTGAGTCCGTTGGCGACCACGCTTGCGAGTATATGACGGGGGGTAAAGTCGTTGTTTTAGGGCCCACCGGTCGCAATTTCGCCGCCGGAATGAGTGGTGGTGTCGCCTACGTCCTCGATGAGTCGGGGGATTTCGCCACTCGTTGCAATACCCAAATGGTGGCTTTAGAGGCGCTAGAAGGGGAAGAAATCGACGATTTACGCGAGTTAATTCAACGCCATGCTGATTACACTAATAGTCAAAAAGCAGCCCTAGTTTTAGCAAATTGGTCAGAAATGTTGCCCAAGTTTGTGAAGGTAATGCCCAAGGATTATAAGCGGATGTTGCAGTGTATTAAAGAGGCGTTAGATTCGGGTTTAACCGGCGATTCTGCTCTCGATGCCGCTTTTGAAGCCAATGCGCGTGATGTTGCGAGAATCGGCGGAAGTTAGAGGTTAATGGGGGCTGAATAAGCCCCTTTTTTTTCAATTGATGATCTAGAATCTACAGTAAATACTAACCATCTATCTATAGAGGTGTATGATGAAAAAGTTTATTGGTTATGCCAGTGTTTTCATTGTTAGTTTCTCTGGTTCGGCTATAGCTTTTGATAATGAACAATTAATCGCTTTAAATAATTCTGATATTGCGGTTAATTGCTGGAAAACTACTTTTTCTAGTGGAATCGTACAACATAAATTTAATTCTAATGGTACTTATAAACGAACCCAGTTTAATAATAATCCTGCCAGCGAAATAATATCGACGGAAAATTGGAGAATATCCTCTTCTTGTCCAGAGGACTGGCGCCAGAGATTAATCAATAATACTTGGTTTGAAGCAAGTGCTTTTATCGAAACTCAGCAAGGAAAATATAATTGTCAAGTTTTAGAATCAGGAATTACTAGCGTTTTTTTCGCTATTAAGTGTAATAATGGTTCGGTTATCTCTTTTTATGACGTTGGGCTGTTGTATCCTGATTTTATATTTCTAATTGATAAAAATGGTTCTTACTTTGAAATGAATTCTGAAATAATAATGAACCAGATTTGTAATAATGGAATAATGACTCAGCAACTCAATTTTATTGCTTTTCAATCAAGTTTTAGGTTTAGTGGTTCTGTTATTATCAAATTACGTTATCGTCCTGTCTTAAAGCCAGAAGGTTTTTAGGAAGTTGATGGACGGCGCTACTGAGTGGGGATTCGTTGAGTGTGTACCAGAGCGATGATCATAATTTTACGGCAAGCGCGAAGATGAAAGGACTTTCTAGGCCGATAATATTAAATCCGTTGAGTAACGCACAGAAAACGGGTTTCTCGGAGAAACCCGTTTTCTACTCATGCAAAAATAACCAGATTTGTTATAATTTCTCGATTCTAACTGATCGACGCAGAGAAGGGATAGGCGAACCGAAAACCCTCTCCATTAAGGACTCGTGTTAAACTGATTAATCATGCTGGTGTCTAGAAGCGACCTATGCCAAACTTAACCTTAAGCAACGAACAAGTAATCGAATTAGTCAAACAACTCCCCGAAGCACAGCAACAGGAACTATTTAGATTCCTCATCCAGCGTCAGTGGGGAAATATGGAAGCTATAACCGATTACGGAAGCCAACAGGCAAAAATCGTCGCAGCAGAACGCGGCTACGATTGGGATACCATGACGGAAGACGAAAGAGAAGAATTTATCGATGAAATCGTTCATGAGAAGTAGTGATTTATACTGTTGTCTTCGACACAAATATTCTCATATCTGCTGCGCTTTCTAAAGGCGGTAGCCCGAATAGTTGTTTTTCCCTAGCCCAAAGCAAACTGATTCGATCGGTCACTTGTCCAGAGATTTTAGGCGAATTATCCGAAAAACTTCTACTAAAAATCAAATTTCCTGAAGAACGAGTTAGAAAATACATTGAGGAAATTTGTGATGCTTCTAGCATTGTTTCTATAGGTGGAACACTTAGAGCCGTTCCCAATGATCCCGATGACGATATGATCATAGAATGTGCGATCGCTGGCAAGGCTACCCATATTATCACGGGGGACAAACATCTTCTTTCACTGGTTGAATATCAAAATATTCAGATCGTAAAAGCAAAAGATTTTCTGGACTTTTTAGATCAAAATAATCACCATCAATTATGAACTTTACTCAATGGGATTTTATTAAAATATATTCGCGAAGCAAGATTATCCGCAGGAGACGTGGGAACCTTGGTAGAAAAACATCAAATCGAGGGATTAGAAAGGGGTTATAGTGTCGAGTTTTCCGATAGGTTGAGAAAAACGATCGCCCTACCAAAGACGTTGAATACCGTACCGATCTAAAATAGTATCTACACTAATAATCGGAATATTTTCAACAATGGCTTGAGCTACCAGAAGGCGATCAAAGGGGTCTTTATGATAAAAAGGAAGGGTGATCAGCGCATCCGTATGTTCTGGTGTGATGGCAAGGATATTAAATTGATATTGATTAAGGCATACGTCGATAAAATCTTTGTAAGATTGATGTAAAATGAGTTTACCGATACTGATTTTGATGGCGATTTCCCAATAGGATGCTGGGCTGATTAATATTTCGTTATTTTGGTTAATAATTAGTTGATGGGCGGCGCTACTTAGTGGGGATTCGTTGAGTGTGTACCAAAGCAGAGTATGGGTATCGATTAGACATTTCAATGCAGATACTCCGCAAAGTCTTGTAAGTGTTCTTCATCATCGGCCACGATGGTAATCATTCCTTTACATAGGCCAGGCCCCGGACGTTGGGGAGATGTGGGGGTTTGCCCGATTAATTTGGCTAGTGGGAGATTATTATCGGTAATCAACAATTCTTCTCCCGGTTTGAGATTGTATATCAGTTCGGGCAGTTTGGCTTGAGCTTCTTGGAGAGAGACAATCATAATTTTACGGCAAGCGCGAAGATGAAAGGACTTTCTAGGCCGATAATTTCTCGATTCTAACCGATCGAAGCCCGGAAGGTGTAGGCGAACCGAAAACCTTCTCCATTGAGGACCGGTGTTAAACTGATTAATCATGCTGGTGTCTAGAATTGACCTATGCCGAACTTAACCTTAAGCAACGAACAAGTTATCGACTTATTCAAACAACTCCCCAAAGCACAGCAAGAATGAGCCTTAATACTATGAGCAAAATTTCGATCGAAGTCAGTCCCGAAGCGGCATAAGTCTATCAATCCGCATCCCCGGAGGAACAAGAACGCGTCCGGGTTCTTGTCGATTTGCTAATTAGAAAGCCAGTTAACAGCGATATCGATTTCTTGAGAAAACTAATGGACGAAATTAGTGATGAGGCGGAAGCTAGAGGATTAACCCCCGAAATTTTAGAATCTTTACTAAATGAGCCTTGAATATTCTTTTATTCTCGATACCAACGTTTTAGTAAGCGCGCTTCTGTCGAAAAACGGCAAAGCTCGTCAGGCATTAGACAAAGCCCAAAATATCGGCAAGCTTTTAATGTCCGAATCTACTTTGTTAGAATTGATCACTGTTTTCAATCGTGCCAAATTCGATAGATATGCCTCCTCAGCAAAAAGGCGGCTATTTATAACGGCGATAGAAAGAACCGAGGAAATTGTCGTGATTCGAGAGAAAATCAAGGTTTGCAGAGATGAGAAAAATAATCAGTATTTAGAACTAGCGATCGATGGTCAAGCTACCTGTATTGTAAGCGGCGATTCTGATCTATTAGTTTTAAATCCATTTCGAGAAATCCCAATTTTAACGATTCAAGAATTTCTAGATCATGACTTTTCCCGTTAGCGATCAGTCCCCCCACCCACGAGCCGGCTAGAGACTCGTGTTAAACTGATTAATCATGCTGGTGTCTAGAAGCGACCTATGCCGAACTTAACCTTAAGCAACGAACAAGTTATCGACTTATTCAAACAACTCCCCGAAGACCAGAAACAGGAAGTTTATAAAATTCTCATCCTCAGTCAGTCGGACCGATGGGAATCCTTGTCTAACTACGCCATTGACAAAGCTCGAATCGTAGCCAAAGAACGCGGCTATGATTGGGATACCATGACGGAAGAAGAAAAAGAAGAATTTATCGATGAAATCGTTCACGAACCATCATAATATCCACCGAATTTACAGAGTGTATTTTACCATGAATATTACCTTAAATCCCGAATTAGAACAATTAATTAACTCTCAATTAGCGACAGGAAACTATAACAGCGTTGAAGATTTATTAAAAGACGCTTTGTTAAATTTAGCGGACAAACAAAACCGTCAGACTTTAAGCCAAAAAGTTAAAGAACTCTTTGATAAAACTCAATCCTTACCCGGCGTTCAGGATATTACCGAAGAAGATATCGCCGCAGAAATTGAAGCCTATCGGAGAGGCGAATGAAAGTCGTGATCGATACGAATATTCTAGTTTCGGCAATTTTAAAAGGAAGGTTGCCGAGAACGGTTATACAATTCGTGATCGAGTCTAATAAAATCGAATGGATTGTTTCCGAAGCTATTTTAACTGAATATAAAGATGTTGTCAGCCGTCCTAAGTTTAAGCTGTCGGAAGGAGTGATAAGAGAATGGTATAGGATTTTCGATACAGTTCCTAGATTAATTGATGTTCACAGCACCGTTGATTTCCCTAGAGATCGATCGGATGCTAAATTTCTAGCTTGTGTGATGACAAGTGATGCTGACTTTTTGATCACAGGTGATAAAGACTTTGAAGAAGTAGATAATTTAGGATCGACAACTATAATTTCTGCCTCAGAATTTAAAGCACTCGTGATCGATCCCGTTGCGGATGAAGAATCTTGAAATCCTGTTGATCCCGCGATACTCGATCGAAGGAGTCTTTATGATAAAAAGGAAGGGTAATCAGCTCCTCCGTAGGTTCTGGTGTGATGGCAAGGATATTAAATTGATATTGATTAAGACATAATTAGCTGGTTATAATTAAATTAAAAATGGACTATGCGGAACTTAACCTTAAGCAATGAACAAGCACTCGAATTAGTCAAACAACCCCCCGAAGCATAGCAAGAATGAGCCTTAATAATATGAGCAAAATTTTGATCGAAGTCAGTCCCAAAACAGCGGCAGCCGATCAATCCGCATCCTCTGAAGAAAAAGAGCGTGTTCGGATTTTTATTGATCTGTTGATGAGAAAGCCGAGTAAAGACGATAGGGACTTTCTTGGTAAGCTGATGGACGAAATTAGCAATCGATCCGAAGCTAGAGGATTAACACCCGAAATCCTAGAATCTCTATTAAATGAGCCTTGAATATTATTTCGTTTATATATTGACTAATGCGACAACTTTTTCTAAGCTTATAGCACTAATTATTGAAATATTTCTTCCTCTTTTTTGTGGTTTTCTTTCTCGATCTCTTTGGGCAATTAAGGCTCTAGCATAGAGTCTCAAAAGGGCTAAATTTACCCCCGATTCATCGATAAAAATTAGTTTTGATGCCTCAATTTCCCGCACTTGTGACCAGTATTCTACTCTTTTTTGCTCTACCCTGTCACTTTCTTTTTCCGCCGCGTGTAGTGTTTTTTTTGAAACTGTAATTGAGTTTTTGCGTCAGCCGCCCCAGGGTGGCTCTACTGACTTTCACCTGTGTCTTTTCATACAGTAATTCTGATAATTCTTCGAGAGTTGCATCATTGTTAGCTTCGATGATTTCTATTAAAATTATCAGTTGTTCACTATTTAACTTGGTTGGCGGACTTCCCCCTTGCGGACGAGGACGGATATCTCCTGTTTCTTTATATTGCTTCAATAACTTCTGAATAAAGCTTTTAGCCACGTCAAATCTCTGGGCTAGTCCTCGAATGGAAATTTTTTCTTTCTTCCAGACATCGATAATTTTTTGGCGAAAATCTACGGAATAGGGTCTCATCGGAAACTGGCTACTTCTATTATTTGTCTATTTGCTTTCTATTGTACCTCATAGCTCCAAGAATTGCTATAAACGGGATTTAGGATCAGAGCGATCGCTAGATTAAGGGTTAAGTAATGTTAAGATCATAATTCTTCATGAAAAAAGCGCATGATCGCCGGGTAACTGTAGTCAAAAATACCAAATTTTGCCCCAGTCACAATAAAGTAGGGATCAAGCGCATTCGATCGAAGCAAGAATTTTCTCCCCAGTATCTATGAATCAATCAGAAAGTTGCGGTAAGGTCTATCTCGTCGGTGCGGGTCCCGGGGATCCCGGTTTGTTGACCTTAAAAGCAAAAGTTCTCCTAGAAAATGCCGATGTTGTCCTCTATGATGCCCTAGTCAGCCCCTCGATTCTAGCCATGATTAACCCCAAGGCCGAACAAATCCATGGGGGTAAGCGTCGCGGTCGTCATTCTCTGGTACAGGAGGAAATCACCGCTTTACTGATCCAAAAGGCCCAGACTAATGCCGTGGTTGTTCGTCTCAAGGGAGGTGATCCCTTTGTTTTTGGTCGCGGGGGTGAAGAAATGCTTGATCTGATTGCGGCCGGAATTAGCGTCGAGATCGTGCCGGGGATCACTTCAGGAATTGCCGTGCCTGCCTACGCTGGTATTCCCCTCACCCATCGCAATTATAGTTCTTCCGTTACCTTCGTCACCGGCCACGAGATGGCGGGTAAATATCGTCCTCAAGTTAACTGGTCAGCGATCGCCCATGGTGCAGAAACAATTGTCGTTTACATGGGTGTGCATAATTTACCCCATATTATCGGCGAGTTAACCAAGGCGGGCAGAAGTCCAGAAACACCAATCGCCCTGATTCGCTGGGGAACAACACCGCAACAACAGCAGTTAATCGGTACTTTCAGCACGATTATGGACCAGATTGAAGCCACCGGCTTTGAAGCCCCAGCGATCGCTGTTATCGGTGCAGTGGTGGACCTTCACGATCTCTTGCAAGCGGGACAACCTTTGCTATCGAGGACAATCCCCCCTACCCCCATTTCTCTCTGATTCGGTTGCCATGCGTCAATATCAAAAATCCCTGACGATTACCACCAGTCCCAAGAATTTCCATCGTCTCACTGCCCCCATAGAAGCGATCGTGGCTGAATCGGGCATAACGACGGGATTATGCAGTATATTTGTCTGTCACACCTCCGCTTCTTTGCTGATCCAAGAAAATGCCGATCCCGATGTTCTCACCGATTTGGCCAATTTCTTCGCCAAGTTAGTCCCGGAAGATAGCAGTCTCTACTATCACTCTACCGAAGGGCCAGACGATATGCCCGCTCACATTCGCTCGGTCCTAACCCGAACATCGGAACAAATCCCGATCGCTAGGGGTAAATTAGTTTTAGGGATATGGCAAGGTATCTATCTCTGGGAACACCGTCAGAGTCGTCACCAAAGACAAGTGGTGGTTCATATCACCGGGGTCTGAAGCGTTGCGTATAGTTTTGTAATAGAAACTTTACTCGTACCCCTCATCGGAGTAAGATTTTTTCCGTGTACGATCAAATTGTTCGCTTTTTGAACAAAGAACTTCATATTTCGTAACAAAAGGAAACAATTTATGCGAAAATTGTTCGCTCTGGCCCTGGTGCTATCCCTCTGGTTCACCTTTGCCGCTCCAGCGTCGGCTGATTTGTCCAATCTGACCCCTTGTAGCGAAAATCCCGCTTTCCTACAAAAAGCGAAGAGTTTCCGCAACACCACTCCCGACCCCGAATCGGGAGCCAAACGCGCTCAAATCTACTCCCAAGCTCTCTGTGGACCGGAAGGCTATCCACACCTAATTGTTGATGGTCGTTGGGACCACATGGGCGATTTCTTTATCCCTAGCATCCTATTCCTGTACATTACCGGTTGGATCGGTTGGGTTGGTCGGGCCTATTTAATCGCCGTGCGCGACGACAAAGATGCCGAAATGAAGGAAATCATCATCGATGTTCCCCTCGCTCTCAGCAAAATGTTAACGGGTTTTCTCTGGCCCTTGGCGGCTTTACAAGAAGCCACTTCCGGTAAATTAACCGTTAAGGATTCGGAAATTACCGTTTCCCCTCGTTAATTTTTGTGTCAAACCCTTGACTTTTTATTCCCTAGGAGAACTCAGATGGAAGGACTTACTAAATTTCTCTCGTCCGCACCCGTGTTAATTATGGCGCTGCTGACTTTCACTGCCGGGATTTTAATCGAATTCAATCGCTTTTATCCCGATCTCTTATTCCACCCGCTAGGTTAAAGCCAATCTCAGGTGATTAAAAGGGATACAGAGTCCACTGTATCCCTTTTTAATGGCAATGATCCCAGGGATTGGGGAATATTAAGAAAAGAAAGACACTGGAGACGACAGGCTCTCAAAATCGATAAGATACAGGTATCTGCAACCCCAGAGGTGGGACAAACCATGCTGTTAGATAGAGATTTGATGCTAGAAAAGCGGCTGCGGTATCAAGAATTACAAGAAAAATTAAAAGAGATTTGGCAGGGAGAAAACGTTCTCGAATCGGATGAATGCGATTATGATATCCTAGTTATCCCTTCTTTTAGTATCGATCAGAGAGTCGGTCAAAAAGTGGCGGGTTTTTTACATTACGAAGAAAGATTATTATTTTCTCTGATTCGATTGCGACACCCGAAAACTCGTTTAATCTATGTAACAGCGCAGCCACTTTCGCGGATGGTGATTGATTATTACCTGCAATTGTTGCCTGGGATTCCTTTTTCCCATGCTAATAATCGTCTGTTATTACTGACAACTCACGATAACTCTTTTCAACCTTTAACCCAAAAAATTCTGGACAGACCGCGCTTAGTAGCAAGAATCCGGCAAGCGTTGCGTCGAGATCGGGCCTACATGGTTTGTTTTAATTCTACTAATTTAGAGCGAGAATTGTCTTTACAATTAGATATTCCTTTATTTGCCTGTAGTCCAGATTTATTGTATTGGGGTTCTAAAAGTGGCAGTCGCGAGATTTTTGGTCAAGGCAATATTCCCCATCCTGACGGTAGTTTACAGGTAAATACGGTCAAAGATTTGTTATACGAAGCTGCTAGTTTGTGGTCCCGTCAACCGCAACTAAAACGCATGGTAGTGAAGTTAAATGAGGGGTTATCGGGAGAAGGAAATGCAGTTTTAGATTTACGTCCTTTAGGGGAAATTGTTGATAGTAACAGCCTAGATTTAAGCGAGAAAATGAATCTCTTGGCTAAACTATTAGACAAGATGAGTTTTCAAGCAAGCGATGAAAATTGGGAGAGTTTTTCTGGCAAAATTGCTGAATTAGGGGCAATTGTCGAAGCTTTTATTGAAGGAGAAGAAAAGCGATCGCCGAGTGTGCAAGGTTATATTACACCCACGGGAGAAGTGAAGATTCTTTCCACTCACGATCAAATTTTAGGGGGTCCCGATGGTCAAATTTATCTAGGTTGCCATTTTCCCGCTGATGAAAATTATCGCCTGCAATTACAGGAATTAGGTCTAAAAATAGGGGAAATTCTGGCAGCCAAGGGAGCAATTGAACGCTATGGAGTTGATTTCGTCGCTGTGAAAAATCCAGAAACTTTAGTCTGGGATCTACAGGCGATCGAAATTAATCTGCGAAAAGGAGGAACTACCCATCCTTTTATGACTTTGAAGCTTTTAACTAATGGTGAATACGATCAAAAAACCGGATTATTTTTCAGTCAACCTCACCAAGAAAAGTATTATATTGCCTCCGATAATCTCCACAAACCCCAATACAAAGGTTTACTTCCCGATGATTTAATGGATATTATTGCTAAACATCACTTACATTTTGATAGTAGCAGTAAAACGGGAACGGTTTTTCATCTCATGGGTGCGCTGTCAGAATTTGGTAAATTAGGGTTAACTTGTATCGGCAATTCTAGTAAGGAAGCGGCGGCAATTTATCAGCGTGTGGAACAGGTTTTAGATTGGGAAACAGAGCCTAGTTCCATAAATTTAGGTTATTATTCTGGATTACCGATCACTTGGATATAACTAGACTGATTTACTGGGTATAATTTTTTGTCTGAGAGATTTAATCATCCAAGCAGGCAGTTTCTGGCAGCCAATGACCGATAGTTTTACCTTGGTTAAAAGTTGTCTTGACTGCGATGCACTTAACTGGTTTAAATGACCTCTAAATATTTGCTATCGAGCAGAAATGAGCCTCGATCGAATTTTACACCCCAATAACCCCCCGGCCGGCGATCAATCACCGTGCCTATATCGTCAATATTGAGCAGATCCGGCGGCCGTAACATAGGCATGGGATCGGCGGTTTTCAGGTAAGGGGGAATGGCAATCAGACGGACTTTTCCCCCGATGCTAATTTCACTCATGGTACTGACTAGATGCGATCGTGATAATCTTCCAAGTTAGCATATTTCAAATCATTCTCAAGATAGATTCCCCAAAGAATAGGTGTTGTGTAAGCTGTTCTCGTCACCTTTTCCCCTTGGGTTGGGGTGTTGCCTGACCTAGCGGCGAGGGTGGCGATCGCTATCGGTACAATCAAAAAGACCCAAAATCTTAATCGCTAGTTAGGGAGAGGAATGTAAAGATTTATTAAATATAGAGAAATTGCGGCATGAGATATGATTGATATGGTTGCCTATTAGTCTAAGTCAAATGAACATTGAACAAGTTATCATTAAAAACCTAAGAAAACTTCCCTTAGAAAAACAACAAGAAGTGTTATCCTTCACCGAATCTCTCACCTCAAGAATTTCCCTCCCTTCCCCAGATTATAGTCTCACTCCCCAGGAAAAAGCTCAAAAATGGCAGAAAGTAATCGCTAAACTTCCTAAAACAAGTGCGAATTTACCTGATGAAGCTTTACACCGTGACACTATGTATGAAGACTAATGACTCAATATTTACTGGATACTAACATTTTGCTTCGGGCGGCTGATACGTCTTCAGCAACTTATTCTCTTGCTAATAATGTAATTACTCAAATCGTCGAAACAGCTAATGAATGTGTTATTATTCCTCAAGTTTTAATTGAATTTTGGGTAGTTGCAACCCGACCCCTTGATGTTAATGGTTTAGGTTGGACTCCAGCACAAGCTACAAATTATGTCAATGATTTATTAGATAACTTTACATTAATTGCAGAAACGCCGGATATTTTTCCCCTTTGGTTTCAATTAGTCACCATCTACAACATTAAAGGAAAACGCACTCATGATATTAGGCTTCTTGCTGTCATGAAAGCTTCTAACATTACCCATTTATTAACCTTTAATCCTGATGACTTTATCCCTATTCCCAATATTACCATCGTTCATCCTCAAGATTTCATTAATTCCCAATAATTAAGCAGCAAATCCGACATACCGCGCCACAATCCCTCACGGAAGGCAATAGGTCGCTTGAGAAGGGGTAAAACAGGGGAAAACACCTGAGACTCCTTCCCCTGTGAATCCCTAAGCTAGGGAGAGGAATGTAAGGATTTATTAAATTGTAACTTTTGATACAGTTGTGGGGGGGGGGATGTGTATAATCCCGTTGTCTCTCCCTGTAGTTGGGTTGGGGTGTTGCCTGACCTAGCAAAGAAACGACAAAAGTAGGCTAATAGCCTCAAAGCTAAGACTACAAGCTTACACATAAAAAACACTACTCAGGAGTAAGAAATGAAAAATTGGACTTTAGCCTTAGCTCTCGGAGCGGCTGCAACGACTACAATGATTGGCTTTGGAGTAAATCCTGCTTCGGCTGGAACTCTCACATGGAATTTCTCCTTCGATATAGATACAAACCTACTGCCTCCGTCCGACCCTGACTATACACCTTCCCCCACACCTGTTACGGGGACATTTATTACCGAAGATACTTTATCTACCGCTCCAGGACCTTTCCCTCCTTATGCCTCTTCAAGCTTTACCGGATATAAAGTTTTATCCATAACTGGAACACAGGGTACAGATCCTATAACTGCTCTGGTCCCCCAAGGCACTGGCTCTACCAGTTTATTATCTTCAGGATTCACGAATGATAATCTGTTTAATCCGGCAAATATTTCTCCTGTAGGAGGTGTAGGTGCTTTTAGTGCAGGGGGATTAGCCTACATAGAAGGTGGAGAAGAATATCGGCTACTTTATGATCAGGGTACATATATGGGGTGTTTAAGCCCGTGTGTTACTGTTCAAAACCTGGATGTAAAATTAGTTCCTGAACCCTCCTCAACCGCTGGACTTTTAGCTATTGGCTCCTTTGGTGCATTAGGTGCAGCTTCAACCCTGAAGCGCAAACTAAAATCATCCAAAACATCAGAAAACGAAACCACAAAAGTAGGCTAAATTGCTTACAAAATACGATAAATGCCCCTTCATTCAGTCAGTTGAGGGGGTTTATTGTATAATAGGGACATAATTAAATCAAGAGGATTTTGGTTATGCAACAGGTGACGATTGAGCTACCCACCACCATAATTAATGCTCTAGCCGCCTACAATCAAGAGCATAAGGTATCTTCTTCTGATACAGTACAAACGGCTATAGAATCATTTTTAATAGCGAAAGGCTATTTATCCAAACCGAAAAAATCTTTTCACTTATCTCCCGCACCCAAAGGAAGTGGCTATACTGACACATCCATCAATCATGACGCTGTTTTAGCCGAAATTACTCTGTCCCATAAATTACCTTAAGCTCAAATCTTGAAAGCGATTATTGCCGACACAACCCCCCTTTACGGAGCAATAGATACCAGTGATCAATATCATAGCAGAGCGCAAGCAGAGCTAAGACGCATAGAATCGGAAGATTTAACAGTTATTATCTCTTTCCCCGTATATATAGAAACTTACAGCTTGCTTCTATATAGATTAGGATTTGAACAAGCCAATCATTTCACACAAAATTGCTTAGAATCTGCTAATCTGATCAATCCGACAGAAGATCAGTATTTCGCAGCCATAGCAAAAGCTAAACAATTTCCTGATCAAACTATTACTATTGTTGATGCTTTGACTGCTATCATCTCAATCGAATTAGATCTACCTGTTTGGAGCTATGATTATCATTTTGATATAATGCGGGTGAAAGTATGGAGATAACCCTAAAGTGCCAACTAAAACCCTCCAAACCCTCAGAAAAGGAAACCACAAAAGTCTCCTAAAAAACATTAATAAAAAACTCGTAATCGCCCCTTCATTCAGTCAGTTGAGGTGGTTTATTTTTTACCTTTATTAACTTGATTAATAACAAATCAAACTTTAAAAACCCGCTCCATTCTCCCCATTTTCCCGCTTTCCTATACCTTTTAAACAGGATTTATTAGGGTCAACAAGAGTCTTAGGGAGACAAATTAATCAATACTTTTGCCCCTTGACCCTTGCCCCTTGACTCTTGCCTTTTTCAATCGGTTCCTAAAAAGGTCTTGATTTTAGGGAAATACAGTTAAAGGAATCCATTCGTAGGTGTTGACAATGCCTTGAAAATAATCATTAATAGTTTCTCTGGAATAGGGAACAACACCATCTTCACCAAACCAACGTTCATAAATTGTCACCGCTTGTTGTTGGTCGCTAACGATCCCTTCCATGAATTTTAATAGGGTATAATTAACCGTATCGCGCCATTTAGAATCATTTTCAGGTAAAGTACAGGCATAGGATTCGTAGGCGTAGGGATAGGAGGGAACTATGGCTAAATTATTAGGATTTTTAGCACTTTTCCTTAAACCTTCTAGGGTAATGCCATCACTGGCAAAACCATCAATTTCTCCCGCTTCTAGTTTTTGTAAACCCTCGCCACGATTTTTAACTTTGACCAAAATAGCGGCGGGTTGTTGGGTTTTAATTACCGATTCATTAGTAGTATTGGCAATCACTCCAATGCGTCTGCCTGCCAAGCTACCGATGTCATCGAGATTACTACCTTTGCGGGTTAACAATTGAGTGCCACTGGCAAAATAACTAACGGAAAAATCCACTTCATTTTCTCTTTTCCAAGTAAAAGTAGTGGAGCCACATTCGATATCTATCACCCCTGTTTTCAACTTTTCAAAACGATTTTGGGGATTAATCTCAACAATTTTTAACTTAATTGGCTTTCCTAACTTCCGTTCGGTTTCCTTGCGAATTAACTCTAACATATCAAGGCTGTAACCCACCCACTTGCCCTGGGAGTTGACAAAACCAAAGGGAATAGCATCTTTACGAGCGCCGGCAGTAATTACCCCAGTTTTTTGAATGCGATCGAAGATTGCTCCCGCAAGGCTAGAATGGTTACTGGTGACGGTTAAAGCTACTGTCATCGTCATGACGGCAAGTGTACGCTTCATTTTTTTCCCTAATCTGAAAGTGGCTCAAGTCTGGGACTGTTTTAGGAGACTGAGAGTTTCCCAGAGGAAGATTTTTTAGCGGCGATTGCTGGGGACAAAAAAAGAGGAGAGATGTTACTCTCTCCCCCTTTTAGTTTTTTCGACAACATTTTAAATTGTTTTTTCAGTTGTCGCTGTCGGGCCGAACCGCCCTTGCCTTTGTCGTTACGTCCCTGACGGCGGGGGGACTCCCATCGCTTAAGTCGCATAGTTTTTAATTCCAATTTAGTCAGTTATATTTTTTATTGTAACAGGTTTAACGTCAGTTTGGGTTAAGGAATGCTGAACTCTAGTTAACCAACCTTGTCCACCTAATTAGTATTTTCCCATGCTTAGTCAGCAACTTTGGCACAGCCATCAATATCTAGTACAAGCTTGTCTAGAACACCCTTTTGTGCGAGGTATCGCCACAGGAGAGCTTAAACGGGATTGTTTCGCTTTTTATGTCGGTCAAGATGCTTTTTTTCTGGAATCTTTCGCTCGTGCTTACAGTATCGCCGCCGCTAAAGCTCCCGATTGGCAGGGATTTACTAGCTTTCATCGGTTAGCGGCGGGGGTATTAAAGGAGTTAGAATTACATGAAAATTATGCTTTACAGTGGGGAGTTGACCTGAGAAAGGTTCAGCCCGCTAATGCCACCCGTCGCTATACGGATTTTCTTCTCGCTACCGCTTGGATGGGTGACATCGGTGCGATTGCTGTGGCGATGAGTCCCTGTATGCGTCTTTATGCTTATCTGGGTCAACAATTAGCCTTAGAACCAATTTCTGAGAATCCCTATCAAGCTTGGATTGATAGTTATAGTGGGGATGAATTTGAAGCTTTAGCAAGCCAGTTAGAGGAATTGGCGGATAAATACGCCCTGATGACCGAAAATATCTCTTTATCCTATCGTTATGCCCTTAGTTGTGAACTGGATTTCTTTAGTGCCGCCTGCAGCTGGGGCAAATCTTAAAATTTTTCCGTCACAATGTTAAGAAATATAAATGACGCTAAGATTAAGGTAAGCAAAATCGTCATTATAAAAATAATGTTCCCTTCGCAACCCGCCGAAAACGAACTCCTGAAAACCATCTTGGAACCTCTACTAGAGGATTTCACCTATTGGTTTTCCCGTTCCCGTCTTCTCCTCGAATCCGAGAGATTATCCTTTCTCAGCCTCGAGGAACAAAACGATTTATTAGCAAGAGTCAAAAACGCCCAACAGGAGGTAGCCACGGCTCATTTACTCTTTAAAACCACAGGTGGTCAGGTGGGTATCGAGGCCAAGATGTTGTTGCCTTGGCACCAGCTGGTGGCAGAGTGTTGGGGGGTCAGCAGTCGTCGTCGTCGATTACAGGGTTGGGGAGAATATCAATCTCCTCAAACTGACGCTTAACCTGAAACTTTTTTGGTAAGCTAGAGAATTGAGCGAATTTTTAGCATAAAGTTTTGGCAATTAGGAATATTCACACATAATTCATGGGAGACTCGGCCAATGTTACATCTGCTCTATATCCTCGCCTTCACAGTTATCGCTTTTTTGACCATTAATAATTTAATTCGGAGTCTGATTACTGTCAGCATGGATTCCCAGAAACGTCCTGCTAAATCGGCTAATTCCTATAATCCCTACGGTTATCCCATGACTTCCCATCCAGAACTTTTGGACGAGGCCGGACAACCGATTAATGAACCTCTGTTAGTGATTCGTTCTCTCACTGTCGAAGATGCTCGTCAACAGTTAGATGCCATTTATAATTCTTCTCCCAGTGCTACCAAAGAGCAAGATGAAGAAATCTAATTGGGGTTGGCTGAATAAATCTAAAAATCTTGTTGGGTAAGACTTTGAGACCTTTTTGAAATCCAAAAGTGCTAGGCAAGAGAGTGATCAGGGGGAAAATTCAGGTGCTTTTTCCCCGAAAATTAGGTAATTGACCTCCTCAAAATCGGTAAAACCCTACACCCCACACCCCACACCCTGCCCCCACCAGCAAACTTTTTCAGCAGACCCTAATTGGTTCTAGAATGGCAGTCCTTGAAAACAGATATATTTATCTACACGGTTTTGCTTCTGGCCCCCAATCAACAAAAGCGCAATTTTTGAGACATTGTTGGCAAAAGAGGGGTTTAGCAATGGAAATTCCCGATCTTAACGGTGATGACTTTTCTAGCTTAACTCTCACTCGTCAGATTGTTCAAGTCGGCCAATTGATTGAACAATCTCAGTTTCCCGTTACACTGATTGGTTCCAGTTTTGGCGGTTTAACGGCAGCTTGGCTGGCAGAAACTTATTTTCAGGTGCAAAGGCTCGTTTTATTAGCTCCCGCTTTTAATTTCGGGCCGATTTGGTTAGGACAATTGGGAGCGGAAACCCTAGCCAATTGGCAAAAATCTGGGAGTTTATTGGTTTATCACTATGGTTATCGTCGTTATCTGCCGATTTATTACAAGTTTATCGAGGATTTAGCTAATTATCCCCAAGAAAAGTTAATCAGGCAGCTCCCCACCCTAATTATTCATGGTCGTGCCGATGAGGTGATTCCCCCAGAAAATAGTCGCTATTATGCTTTTTCTCGTCCTTGGGTACAGTTAATCGAATTAGATAGCGATCATGCCCTTACCGATGTTTTGACGAGGATATGGGCTGAAATGCAATTATTACTAGACATCGGTCTTTAGGCGATCATCGAAAATTTTGGGCCTGAAACCCCGTCGTTCTACGACGGCTTTACTGTTAAATATGAGCATCGTTTACGAAATATATGCTAAAATGTGAGGTATGGAAAAAGCCTATTCGTTTCGATTTTACCCCACACCCGAACAAGAGTCGCTATTGCGGCGCACTTTGGGCTGTGTAAGATTGGTTTACAATAAAGCTCTCCATCTCAGAACACAAGCTTGGTATGAAAGACAAGAAAGAGTAGGATATACTGAAACTTCTTCAATGTTGACCGAGTGGAAAAAACAAGAAGAATTAGAGTTTTTAAACGAAGTTAGCTGTGTACCTTTACAACAAGGGTTAAGGCATTTACAAACAGCTTTTACTAATTTCTTTACTGGTCGTACTAAGTATCCTAACTTTAAGAAAAAACATCAGGGAGGAAGTGCCGAATTTACCAAGTCTGCTTTTAAATTTAAAGACAGACAAATCTATTTAGCTAAATGCACAGAACCTCTACCTATTCGGTGGTCACGACAAATACCAGAAAGCTGTGAACCAAGCACAGTAACAGTCAGATTACATCCTTCTGGACGTTGGCATATCTCAATAAGATTTGATGACCCAACAATTAAGCCTTTCCCAGTAACAGATAAAGCCATTGGAATTGACTTAGGAATTAGTAGCATTGTGATTACCAGCGATGGCGATAAAGTATCTAATCCTAGGCATTTTAAAAAGCATTATCGGAGACTGCGAAAGGCACAAAAAAGCCTTTCTCGAAAACAGAAAGGCTCAAAAAATCGGGAAAAAGCAAGAATCAAAGTAGCCAAGATTCACGCTCAAATGACCGATAGCAGAAAAGACCGTTTACACAAGCTAACCACTCAATTAGTTCGTGAAAATCAAACGATTGTGGTTGAGAATTTAGCCGTTAAGAATATGGTCAAAAACCCGAAATTATCTCAGGCAATATCTGATGTAAGCTGGGGAGAAATAACCCGACAATTAGCCTATAAATGCCGTTGGTATGGAAGAAATTACATCGAAATAGATAGATGGTTTCCTAGCTCTAAAAGGTGTAGTAATTGCGGGTATATTGCTGAGAAAATGCCGTTAAATGTTCGAGAATGGGATTGTCCAGACTGTGGGACGCACCATGACCGAGATATTAACGCAAGTAAAAATATTTTGGCCGCAGGGCTTGCGGTGTCAGTCTGTAGAGCGACCTGATGACCAGAACAGAGTAAATCTGTTAAGGCAGGTGCGAAAAATCCTTCGGGAAAGAAGCAGAAACCTAAATCGTGAGGTTTGGGAATCACCGTCCGTTTACGGCGGTGAGGATGTCAAGAGCCTTCAAGCCGACATTTTAGGTAAAGACTTTCAGGGTGTTTTGCTTGACGACTCAAATGGACTTGCTATCGGAACAATAAAAGCTTAACTTTCTGTGCGCGATGCTAAATAACAAACTACAACTTCTGTTAACCAGGGTAGGCCCATGGACCGTTGCTGGTCTGCTCGGCGGTTTGATCGGCTCTCTGGCTGCGGTACTGCTGACTGAGGCAATTAAGCAAACCCTGAGAATTGCCTCTGACCTAGGTAACTTTTGGCTACTGCTGCTGCCGCTGGTGGGCGTTACCTTAGCAGTGCTAGTCCTGTTTGGACTGGGTAAGGGCCAACCTGTGCAGACCTTAGCTCCCCGCGAGGCCACTGCCTCTGGCCGCTGGGGTTCTCTCATGGCCTGGTACTCCTTCCCCCATGACATTGCTCGCGCCGACCTGACTGGTGACGTGGTGAACGCATCCGGTGCCGAAGAGCGCTTCCCCTGGAATCTAGCCCCCTTGCGCGCCCTGGCCATCCTCTCCACCGTTGGACTGGGTGCGCCCATGGGAACAGAATCACCGGCGGCTCATATTGGCGTGGCGACGGGGACCTGGTTGGGTAGCATAAATCCAGCCCTGCGTCAACTGGTGCGGCCCCTGGCCATCGGTGGCGGTGCGGCCAGTGTTTCTGCCCTGATGGGAATCCCTCTGGTGGGCAGCTTTTTTATGTTTGAGTTGAGTCAGCGACGCCAGGTTCCGATCACCCCGGAGCGGGCAGCGGCGATGTTAGCCGGGGGACTGGTGGGATGGGGAGTCAACGCTGCCTTTAAGCTGCAACTGATCCGGCTGGTGGTGCCGCAGGTTGCCCCGACTGACTTCTGGGATGCGGTGGGTGCCACTTTATCGATCGGAGCGATCGCTGGCATGATTACAGCCCTCACCGGTGAGGCGATCTACTGGGCCAGAGGCTTACGGGACAGGCCCGCCACTCGTCTCCTCATTGGTGGCCTGATGATGCTATTATTGGCGATCGTGATCGGACGGGTGGCGACTCCGGCAGCGGCTTTTGGGCCGGGGGGAGCTGCTATCGTCTGGGCCGAAAACATTAAAACAACTCCTTACCATCTGTTAGCGGTAGCTCTGCTCCGGGCCGCGGCCACCACCGCTGCGGTTTTAGCCGGGGGCTGTGGCGGCGTGTTTGTCCCTTTTCTGGCGATCGGCGACCTCAGTGGCCGGGTGTTCGCCACCACCTTTGAGATTTCGGGGGATCTGGCGGGTGCGGCGGGGGCAGCGGCCGGTATTGCTGGTGGCTATCGCCTACCTTTGACTGCCGTAGCGATGGTGCTGGGGGTGGGGGGGCCGGGGGCAGCCCAGCTAACCTGCCTTGCTACAGTGGTGGTTGCTGCCCTTTCGGGATTGGTGGCCGCACGGGCAGCCAATCAACTCTCTAGTTCCCTCCGGGCAATGATCCGCTAGAAGCCACGGTCAGGGGAATTACTGTGATATCTAGAGGGGGCAAGTTCTTTGCGCCCCTAATTTTGGGATTGTTGTCTAACGCAATCTACCAGATCAGCGATCGCACTCAACTTAATATCAACAGACTTTCTGTTTCACTATCAAAAATCAAATATACACAACTCTGTGGGATTGCTTCCGTCATCTTCTAATTTCAGAATGTCTTGATATTCCCTAAATTTATTGCCAATAATAGAATAGGTTTGTTCAGGAAGTAAAATTTTTATTCTCATAAAAATATTGCTATAATTACTCCAGAAAAGCTGGCGATTTCTAAGTTGCTTTTCATCATTATTTCCAAGGTATATATTATTGACAATTAAGTTCACTAAGTCTCGAAAATTGTTATAATTAATAGCTCCTATTAAATTTCTAAAGTTTTGCCTAGCTACTAGAGAAATAAGAGCTTGTTTCTGATGATTGTTATAATTATTTTTTAGCCATGAAACTAATAGTGGAAATTTAATAGCAATATCTATCGAAAGATTACTTAAAATAAAATCAACCGAAGAAGCTTGTTCTCTCTCTGGCATTTGATCAAGGCAACGCAATAACCAATCAACGGTATCGCTATTTACTTGATTGCTCTTGATAAAGTACGGAGAAATTTCTGCAATATATTCGCTAAAAATTGGGATAGGCGGTAGTGTATATTTATCTCTATTTACTAATTCACTAGGCGTTAAGTTTCGATACTGTTGCAATTGAAAAAACGGCAAGGGTAATCCAATGAAATAGATCATTGTCCCAAATAATGTTGAAGATCGTTAAAAATGACTGCATTGTGTTAGGTTACTCAAATATTTGTAGGTAGATTACTGCTTTACTTTGGTACAAATTGTACTTGACAAACGACACGGAGTATAGAGTGCCAGCTTGACAACCTTTGAGTCGGTCTCGGAGACACTCAATGGGTTAACCTAAGAATGAACAGCGGTCGGCATTCCCCAGTTAGTTATTATGGCAAAAGGCTTTGGTCAGCTAGTTTTGACCCGCCAGCAGCAACAAGAAGCAAAGCTCTTGAGAAAGATTGTTCTTCAGCATTTTCAGCATTTGCCAGACCCCAGAGTCAGCCGCAAAAAAGACTATACCTATAAAGTCCCTTCAATTTTACGGCGAATCACCTCCTCCATTTGACGTAAACCCTCCTCCGTACTAGGGAAATTATACCTGATCGCATTCGGATCACGACGACTCATCAACGCCCGCAAAGCCTCATCATCCTCACGGTGTTGTAGAACATAGGCTCTGAGAGTGGACTTGCTCATTTCGTTAAAATTAGGCTTCATTTGGCAAAAACTCCCAATTTCCATCGGCATAAATAATCAATTCAATGTCTTCACCTGCCAAGATATAAATTTCGCCCCGTAACGGGTCAAATCGGAATAAAACAATATCCCGAAATCCATCCGAGAGACTTTGGCAAAGCTCAACCGACTTAATAGCTTGCTGTGTGGTTAACGAAAACAACTTACCTCCAAATGATAACACCTTTTCAGTTTACTCTAATTACCCTCAACCCTCACAAGCCCACCCATTAGTAAATTCTCAAAAAGTGCTGGTAGAAAAGCCATAGCCTAGTACCTAGGCGGTCAAACAGCCTAAGTAATACCAAATCCGCCTTGGAAAGTAAAGTAACAAATTAAGAATAAGTAAGCCAATAATAGTTGGTCAAGTTTTTCTGAGAGGGGGACAAGCGAGCTAGAAGTTAGATAGGGCAAGCAATATCGCTCTTTGTCCTTTGATGTAATCCTTCAACCGATAGCGGCTAATTTGCATTAGCTCTTCTATATTTTTTTGGAACATTTGATGTAGCTGGAGCCAATGATAGAGATGTTGACCCACATAAAAACTGCTGTGTCTGC
>NZ_JAPZSS010000110.1:0-5528 GCF_027532015.1 Microcystis sp. LE19-131.1A
CTGCCCATTTCTCCATTTTTTTGCTTACCTCCACCTTAATTCCTTCTTTCAAAACTATACCTATCAATCGTTTCCCCTTTTTTTAAGTTTCTTCTCTTTTTGTTAAGAAAGATCTGACTAATGGATAGCTTAATAAGGGGGGCATCTGACAACTTTTAACGCCTACCTACTTAGATAGTCAAGAGCTTGGCCGGTCGTCAAGACCAAATTAGGTTATAAGCTCAGACGCATCTTAACCGCCTATCCTTAGATTAGCTGAATCTCCCCCAATTCTTTTACTAAGTACCTAAGCAAAATTAATTACACATATCTAACCCCCCCTTTGCCTATTGCCTATTGCCTATTGCCTCTCCTAACCAAGAAGTTAATTTTTTTCTAGTGCTTAATCATATTCTTTTGCCGCTTGTACTAAGGATAAAAGTTGTCCAGTTTGATCGGTTCCCGATACTCCTAAATCACTGTGACAGAGGATAACTTTTTCGCTTACCCTTGCTAATAAATCCCTTAAAACTCTCTGTAAACGGGACTGATTTTCCTCTAATTCTGCTTCCGTTGTCCAGGGTTGATAGGGACTTTTTCGCCAAAAAATTGGCGCGGCAAAAAGAGTGGCAGCACCTCCTTGTTCCCAGAGTGGGGAGGAACAATCTAGCCAAAAATGCCAACGATGACTAGAACGAAAAGAACGATATTGAAAGATATTGCCTAGGGTAACTGCTGAGGAAGATTTAATAAATTGTCGCACAGGATAGGGATTAGCAGTAATTGTACCACGGCGCAAAAGTTGGATAAACTGACTAATAGTTTCGCTGGGACTTTGGAAAGAGGGTTCACTCTCACGCAAACGGCGATCGATCTCCCAAAAATGTTGGGCAGTTTCCATTAATTCTCGCAAAGCTGCCAAGTGATCGAAGGGCAAATTTTCCCCATCGTTTAATAATTGTTCGATCGCTTGATTTAAGACAAAAATCGGGAAAAGTTTGGCTTCCTGCTGCCGTTTTTTCATCCCTTCGATCCAGTGACAAATTCTTTCGTAGGCAGTACAAGCTTTTTGTCCTAAGCGATCCCAACGGGGAAAAGTTTCGATCGCTAATAAACGGGGATTTTCCAGATCCACTTGATAACAATGATCGGCAATTAATCCAGCGCGAACCGGATCGATATCGGGAATTAAATTTTGTTCTTCATCCCAGCGATAACGGCTAAAAATCACCAGCATTTCCGCTATAGCCTCTTGGGGGGCTAAACGCCCCAAATTTTCATAAACAAGGGCGAGAAGGGTCAATAATGCCCGAATCAGAGGACAACTGATCAGGGGTCGTTGTTCGTTCAGGGGTTGAACGGCTATCCCGGCACCGGTTAAAATTTCCATCAGGCTATAACGGGCGATTTCGTCTAAACCGGGGGCAATAACGGCGATTTCTTCGGGTTTTACTGCCCCTTGCTTGACTGCTTGAATAATAGCTGTGGCTGTCTTCCGTAACAATTCAGCGCGAGAGGTGGTTTGCAGGGAGATGAATTGATCGGGAAGATTGCCAAGATAGTTACCGTCGCTGATTAGGGAGAGAATCGTCTCGCTAAACTGAGCAGCTAACCCCTCAGTGGTAGATAATGACATAATTTGACAGCGTTTCTCTAATTCGTGTAGATAATCGGGATCGGCAGTTAATCCTAAGCGAATTTTTCCCTGGGGATTGTAGGTAAAAACGCTAAAACAATCATGATCGAGGAAAAAACTGAGTAAATCCTTGGCAATAGCCGGATAATCGTCCACATCGTCCGCAAAAACCCCCCGGAAGCGTTTTAATAGTTGCTGTTGATAGCGACTATCAGGAAATAAATAGCGCCAATAGAGTTCGTAGATGATACCATAACTTAATAAACCACGTTCTAGAGACCAATCACGCCATTGAATGATTAATTCTCCCACTTTTTCTGGTATTTCCTGCTCATTAATCGCTAAAACTCGTTTTAAATCTGTTTCTGATAATCCTTCGGCTAATCTTTCGGGTATCTTTTCTGCGGGAACACCACTAGCACCGGCTAATTGTAACAAATCGAGAACTTGACGGACGAAACGATATTCATTTATGCTAGTAAGCTGGAAGAATTCGGCGATTGCTGGTTGCCAGAGACGGGTGGCGAGTTCCTGCTCCGTTTCTGGGCGTAATCGGCGGGGAAATTGCGCTTTTAGCTCCAAAAACTCGAAAATTAACGGCCAAAACAGGATGACTTCATCGGTGAGAAAACCTAAAGGGGTTTTACAGAGAATCGGATAGCTACCCCTAACAGCAATGGCTAATCGATCGGCTAATTCCCGTTTATTATCATCGTTGGCAGCGAAAACTAAGATCGATCGAGGAAGGGGGGATGATTTTGAGCGATCGCGAGACACCCAGCGCCGAAATTCCCCGACTAAAGTGGTGGTTTTTCCTGATCGCGTGCCACCTTCGATCCAAATTGGTATGATTGACATCGTTTTTTCTCGATTGTATTTGTTAAGATAACTGATCGGTACTCTAGCTTTTCTCCCTTGTGGAAGTAATTGTTTCCTATGAATCTTAATCGGATTTTGCAAGGTGTTAATCAATGGTTATTACAAACTCCTGAACGTTCTTTAGATGAGGCGTATCATGCAGCTTTGAAGATTAAGGAAATAGAAGACAAGCATTTTCAAGGGCGAAAAGTGGCGAATGGGTTCTCGAATTATGGCAGCAGCACTAATTCCTATTTTATCGCAGAAGTTAAAGGTTATCTGCAAAAAATTAAAGTCAGATTGACGGAGTTTAAAGCTAGTCGCTCGATCGTGAATACCTTCGGTCCCAATCAACCGACAATTAGTAATGGGGTGATTACTGTCACCACAGATGTTTGTCTGAAAAAACTTCAGTTTATCGATAGTGTTATCGGAAAATATCAAGATAATTATTGGCAAGAAGATATTGAAGATGTCCCCAAAAGTCTCCAGAACCGAAATTTTGAGCAGGAAACAGCCAAAAATAAAACTTCCAGGAATCGCTCTTTTTTAGCGGCGGGTAGTATTGAAGATGAGGAAATAATCAAAAGCAATAAATCCCAAAAAGCTACGGAAAAACCGGGGGTTTTGCCCCGTTCTTTTGTCAACACTTTTAATCGCATTAAACAGGAAATTGATCCCCAAGCGGAGGAATCGGAGGAGGCAGTTTTAAAGAAATTTCGCAATTCTCGTTATAAAACAGCCATTTCCCTCAAGTTTATTTTACTGTTAATTATTGTTCCTTTATTGACCCAGCAATTAACCAAAACTTTCCTAATTACCCCCTTGGTTAATAAATATTTCCAACAACAGGAACAGTTTATTTTTATCAATCAGGATTTAGAAGAAGAAGCTTTTTCGGAATTGAGAAGATTTGAGGAAGCTTTACATTTTCGAGGTATGATTGGTTTAGCACCCAAATTATCTAACGAAGAAATCGAGGGAGAAATTACCAAAAAAGCAGCGGTACTAAGTGAAGAATTTCGCCAACGAGGTTTAAATGCGATCGCTAATATTTTCGCCGATATTTGTTCCCTGATTGCCTTTGGTTGTGTTGTCGCTTTTAGTCGTCGAGAAATTGAGATTGTCAAGTCTTTTCTGGATGGCATTCTCTATAATCTTAGCGATTCAGCTAAAGCTTTTTTAATTATTCTTTTTACCGATATATTTGTCGGTTTCCACTCTCCCCACGGTTGGGAAGTGATCCTAGAAGGGTTAAGTCGTCATTTCGGTTTACCAGAAAATCGCCAGTTTAATTTTCTCTTTATCGCCACTTTTCCCGTTATCTTGGATACAGTCTTAAAATATTGGATTTTCCGTTATCTCAATCGCATTTCTCCCTCGGCAGTGGCTACCTATCGTAATATGAATGAATAGGGTAAAATCAGGGAGAAACTTGATAATTTACCCTTCTAATTTGGGGGGATAATTTGGCTGCATCTCAGATTTGCAGAAATACCGACAATCAGCAATTATCAGTGACTCTTAAATTATTACAGATATATCAGCAGCTGTTTGTAAGCATCCCACCGAAAAACTAATGCGCGGGGTGTTTTTCAGCTATTTATTCCGAGAAATCGACTAAAAACGTTGCCAGATAAGGATTGGAGAGAATGACATTGGAGAGAGTGAAAGAACCCTAGGGAGCGTTGATTCATGAATCAACCTACAAAGCACGACGTTTTGAAAAATGCAAGATCTCTCTTCAATTTAATCATAACTACTTACTTATGATAAAATGCTATCAAGGTCAGGGAGGGAAAACTTGCAATTATTAACCCAATAAAATAACTGATAGCCGAGATGAAACCCTGTTACTGTATTAATCCCGATTGTTCTCAACCAGACCATCCGAGTAATAATAACTCGAATACTCGTTACTGTCAAAGTTGCGGCTCTGAGTTGTTGTTAAATGGTCAATATAGAGTGAGTCGGTTATTGAGTGATACGACCGGTTTTGGCGTTGTTTATGAGGCTTTTGAAGGTTTTACAGCCAAAATCCTCAAGGTATTACAAGAAAAATGGAATAATGAACCGAAAGCAGTTGAATTATTTAAACGGGAATATGACGTTTTATTAGAGTTGAGTCGTCAAAATGTCACCGGTGTTCCTCGAGCAGATGCCTATTTTCAATATTCCACAAGGGAAGGGAAAATATTACACTGTTTAGTTATGGAAAAAGTGGAGGGGATTAATTTAGAACAGTGGCTAAAGCAGTATGATAGTTTAAGTCAAAAACGAGCCTTAAAATGGCTGAGAGAAATCACTTTAATTCTCGATAAAATTCATCAACAGAATTGGCTGCATCGAGATATTAAACCCCCTAATATCATGCTGCGGAATAGTGGCGAGTTGGTGTTAATTGATTTTGGCACAGCAAGGGAAGAAACCCAAACCTATCATCAAAAGGTAAAAGGTCAACAGGTGACAGGTATTACCTCAGCCGGATATACCCCCAATGAACAACAACATGGCCAAGCAGTGATTCAATCAGATTTTCATGCTTTAGGACGAACTTTTGTGCATTTATTAACAGGAAAACATCCCTTAGAAATTTATGATCCGATTAATGATGTTTTACCTTGGCGAGAAGAAACGGAAAATATTCACCCGTTATTGTTGGATTTTATTGATGATTTGATGGGAAGATTACCCAAGAATAGACCGGCTAATACTAGGGTTATTTTACAGCGTTTGGATGAGATTGAAAGGCAATTAAAGTTACCTCCTATAACTCCTAATAGACCATCTCCACCACCACCAAATCCGCAGCCTGTTGTAACTCAAAAACAACCGCCAGTTATTCCTAATATTAATCCTTCTCCGCCGGTTTCACCTGTAGATAAAACCCTTACTGGTCATTCTGGCCAGGTTTATTAGACCTCCTGCAAAAGTCTTATTCAGCTACTTGATTATAGCCTAAAGCAAGTTCGTAGTTGTAAATGCCAGCGATTAAATTAAATCTCAGACCAAAACGTCGTCTCCGATTCCTGTATCTTGATGATAAAATTCTAAA
>NZ_JAPZSS010000113.1:0-22145 GCF_027532015.1 Microcystis sp. LE19-131.1A
CGAGGCTTTTTTTGCTTGGCTTTCAAACTATTGTTTTGTCTAGGTTCCAGCGTCGTTTGTTTCGCTTCGCTTTCGCTTTGCTTCAACCGCGCATTTACCAATGTATCTAACTTCCCCTGGTTTGTCAACCCCTTTTGGCAATTTTTTTTGATCTTTTTTCTATCCCTTGCTACATAAGCTTTTCAGCTATTTCTCCTTTTTCTGGTGGGTTGTTTTTGTCTAGTAATTTTGTTCTAATGAGCTCTCGATGGCGGTGACAGCGTTTCTCATAGGTGGGAACTGTTTAGGCATCAAATAGGGATGCAGTGGCTGAAATAACTGCTTAGTAAGGTTTTCAGCCCCGTGGTCGAACGAGAAGGTCAAACATTGAATGCCCCGAGCAAATCTCAGTCCAGGAACTCGGTTCGATCAGTTAGAATCAAAACATGGGAAAAAAATTATTTATTTTCGGGAACCTTTACTGACTTCTCCCGTCCTCAAGCTCTAAGTGAGGAGCTTATACCCTTGAGGAAATCCCATGAGTCAATCGATTCCAGCATCTTGGTCACTTGAGGCCAAAAAGTCTCAAAACCCCGTGTCCCCTGACAAACTCTCCAACTACGATCTAATTGCACGCTGTCAGGAAGGGTGTCAGCCGGATCGGGCAGCTTTTGCGGAACTGCTGCGGCGCTATCAGGCTCATGTTGATAAATTACTCTATCATTTGGCTCCCGATTGGCAAGATCGCGCTGATTTGGCTCAAGAGGTCTGGATTCGCGTCTATCGCAATATTAACCGTCTCCATGAACCCCTCAAGTTCCGCGGTTGGTTAAGTCGCATTGCTACTAATCTTTTTTACGACGAATTGCGGAAACGCAAGCGGGTTAATCACCCCATTTCCCTCGATGCTCCCCGACGCGTGGAAGATGGCGAAATCGATTGGGATATCGAGTCCGATTACCCCAGTCCCGATGAACATCTCACCACCCACGAATTCTACGATCAATTACAAGCGGCGATCGCTGATTTGCCAGAAGCTTTTCGGACAACTATTATTCTCCGGGAAATTGAAGGTATGGCCTACGAAGAAATTGCCGAGATGACGGGAGTTTCTTTAGGAACTGTTAAATCTCGCATTGCTCGCGCTCGCGCTAAATTACAATCTGTTTTACAGCCCTATTTTACTGAAGGCTAAAGAATATTGTGGTGATTCGGCACTAACGGCCGAAGTGAGGAGTCGTTAAATTTAACTAGCTCCGTGCTGGTGAAAAGTGATTGCATACCGATCGCTTCTGGTCGAGGTCAACCATGAATAATTATCAACCCGAAGACGTTCAATGGATCAAGTCTTTGTTAAGTCACGATGACAGCGATTGCAACTCCGCAACCGAGGATATTTTGTTCTTAGATGAGGATAACGAAGAAGCTCATCGTTTCGATTTAATTAGTGCCTATATTGATAACGAAGTAACGGTAGAGGAAAGGAAGCTAGTTCAGCATTGGTTAGACCATGATGCTGCTGCTAAAAAACTCTATCGGCAGCTCTTGGGATTACAAACTAATTTAAGGCAAATCCCCGTACCGGCTACTATGGCCAGCGACCGATTGGCAGAACAGGTGTTCAGAAAAGTCGATAGTCAGCGTCGTCGGCAATATTATGTTTATGGTGGCGCGATTTTCACCGCTATGGCGATCGCTGTTGGCTCCTACTTCGTCTCGGGACGCAATGATCCCCTCTCCCAAATGGCCAGCAGTCCGAGCAGTATTAGCCAAGAGGGAGACTATTTGATGATTGCTCTCAACCATCCAATTATCGAGATTCCCGCAGCGGAACAACCAAAAGAGAATGGTCAAAGGTAAGGTCTATTGAAATAAATGCCAGCATTCTCGTGCGATCGCCCAATCTTCCGCCGTGGCAATTACCATCACGCGTACTTTAGATGTGTCGGTGGCGATATCCTCATCCCGGGGACGAGCGGCATTTTTAGCTAAATCTAACTTTAAACCCAAAAAAGACCAGCCTTGACTGGCTTTTTCCCGTACTAAAGCTGAATTTTCGCCGATTCCTGCCGTAAATACCAAGACATCTAACCCCTCTAGAGAAGCGATCATCGATCCGATTAAACTTTTCAGACGATGAATATACATCTCAAATGCTAATTTTGCCCTCTGGTTGCCTTCGGCCATCGCCGTGGTAATTGCCCGCATATCTCCAGAAATACCCGAAATTCCCTTTAAACCCGATTCTTTATTGAGTAAGCTATTTAAACTATCGGGATTATATTGATATTCTCGCTCTAGATAAATCAGAATCCCTGGATCGATCGAACCGCTGCGGGTTCCCATCATCAATCCCTCTAGGGGAGTAAATCCCATAGTAGTATCGATACTTTTACCCCCCTTGACTGCCGATAGGGAAGCGCCATTGCCTAGATGACAGATGACCATTTTCAAGGATTCTAGGGGTTTTCCCAACAATTCGGCTGCCCGTTGGGAGCAGTATTGATGACTGGTGCCATGGAAACCATAGCGACGGATTCCCAGTTCACTCCATTGGTAGGGAATGGGATAAAGAGAAGACTCAGGAGGGATAGAACGATGAAAAGCGGTGTCAAACACTGCTGCTTGAGGAACATCGCCCAAAACTTGCTCGATCGCTTCAATTCCTTCTAAATGAGCGGGATTATGGCTAGGAGCAAGGGGGATCAGCTTTTTAATCGTTTCTTTGACTTGGGGAGTGATCATGGTTGCCTGGGAATATTCTGTGCCACCATGGACAACTCGATGACCGACTATACTAATGTCGGTGAGATTGGCCACCACCTTAGTTGTTCCAGTTACTAAGGTATCTAACATCCGAGCAATTGCCGCCGGACGATCCTGACTAGAAAGATTAATTTCCTGTTTAATTCCCTGAGCTTTTACCGTTAAAACCGCGTAATCAGGGTTAACCGTCCAATCGATCCCCGCTGCCCAAATCGGTTGCGGAGGATGGCAGGGGAGAATATCTAAATCGTATAAACAACTTTTTTGACTGCTCGATCCCGCATTTAAGACCAGAATTTTCATGGCAAAGCTCAATTAGGAGGTGGCTTGTGTTGATCATAATCAAACTCAGGTTAAGCCTAGATAAAATCGATTACTTTTGGGGTTTTTCTTCAGGAAAATTTTATCTGGCCGCCATCACCCATGCTTGACTCGGGCAATATTACAAAACTTTATCAAAAAAAAGTCAAAATAGAGCCTCTAGGGTTATAAAATACAAGAATGCCCCTTGTGAAATTGATCCAAGAAGCTACCTCTGATGCAAGTTAAGGCCTCTAAAGTGGATTTAGAGCTAGTTCTCGTCCTTTTCACCAGTGGAATGTCAACATCGCACCACGAATCTCTAGAATGAAATTTTTGTGTATTCTAGATAACCGTGATTACTAGAGGATTTCTTAAGTATGTCAGAGGTTACTGCCGTTACAGATGCCACCTTTAAAGATGAAGTTTTAGATAGTGCCGACCTTGTCCTAGTGGATTTCTGGGCTCCTTGGTGCGGCCCCTGTCGAATGGTGGCTCCCGTTGTCGAGGAAATTGCCAAACAGTTCGAGGGGGAAGTCAAGGTGGTGAAACTCAACACCGACGAAAACCCCAATATCGCTAGTCAGTACGGGATTCGCAGTATTCCTACTCTGATGATCTTCAAAGGAGGTCAAAAAGTTGATATGGTGGTCGGGGCTGTACCGAAAACCACTTTAGCTAATACCTTAACTAAACACCTGGAATCTGATGATCCGCAAAAGGGCTCAAAAAGTTGATCTAGTGGTCGGGGCTGCACCGAAAACTACTTTAGCTAATACCCTAAATAGGCATTTGGGGGTTAACTAGGTTTTCTGGTAACGCATACCGGGTAACTGAGTCACTAAACCCATTAATTCTAATTCCAATAAGATCCCCGCCACTTCTGAGGTGGGGATTTGCATTTTTTGAACAATAATGTCAAACAACAGGGCATCTCTGTCAAATAACTGATACACTTGTTCTAGTCTGGGTTCTAGATTCGCTGGAGGAGCAGCATTAACGACCGGGGATGTGTCTGGAGGGAGTGAAGGGGAGAGATTAACCGGTGCGGATTGGTTCGCGGTGGGAATTGCCCCCAACATTTGTAGTAATTTCTCCTCAGAAACGATAATTTCCGCTCCCTGATGAATCAGTTGTAAACAACCCCTAGCGGTGGCAATATCGGGAGAATTGGGTAAAGCATAGATATCGCCGCCAAATTCGTTGGCATAACTGGCCGTAATCAGGGAGCCTGACCTTTCGGGGGCCTCGATAACAATAGTCGCGCGACTCAAACCGGCGATAATGCGATTACGACTGGGAAAATGGGCTTTATTCGGTTGAGTTGCCGCAGGATGTTCACTAATGACTAAACCCTGCTTTTGGATGTCCGCGTGTAGCTGCCGATGACGACTAGGATAAACCACATCGACCCCCGTTCCCAAGACGGCAATCGTTCTTCCCCCCGCTTTTAAACAGCTTTGGTGTGCCTCGCCATCAATTCCTTCGGCCATACCAGAAACAATAGTAAATCCCTGTTGGGCCAAAAGGGTACTTAAGCGCCGCGCCCAGCGCCAGCCGTGATCCGTGGGGTTACGAGTACCCACAATGGCGACGGTGGGGATATTTCCCTGATTTTCCTCTAAATTGACCTTTCCTTGATAGTAAAGTAAGGGGGGAGGACTGGGAATTTCCCAGAGAAAGCGGGGATATTCTGGGTCACTAGGAGTCCAAAAAAGGGGGTTTTTCTGGATATGTTCGGCGAAAAGAGCTTCTGGGTCAATTTGCGATCGCCCTTCCCGTACCGCTACCATTGACTTTTTGCCAAATCCCGCCACTTCTGCGATCGCAGTATCGGTGGCATTCCAGGCCACAGCGACACTGCCGAAATGCTGATAGAGTCGCTTTAGGGAAATTGGCCCAACTCCAGCAATACTTGACCATGCTAACCAATAAACGCGATCGTCTGTCAATTTGAAAGGCTCCTCAGACAAAGTAATATTTTCAGTCGGTTTTAACCGACTGCGGCCAGATGACCTTAATTTATTTTAATCTTGCCGGAATCTTTTCCATTAGTTGTTGAGGTATGGTTGAGCCTCGTCCATGTCTTTCACTTTTTTAACAGGTGAATAAGTTGTTCTTGATCTTCTGGGGGAAGTTGTTCGGTTGCCTCTAGTATTTCTGCAAAAGTGGCTTGAGTCATGGTTTTAGTTGGTTATAGCGGTCTTTGGAGCCAATTGTAGCAGTAACGGTAGGATGTGTGAGCATAGCGTAACGGATAATAATATGAAAATGTCTAAAATGTTTCACATTAAAAGGCACGTTAGGTAACGTATCCTAAAAGATCGGTGGTTGCGTTTTTTCAAGAAAAATGCTAGGATATCTAGAAGTAGAGTAAATGAGTTATTATGTCATCTTTAGTGCTTAAACAGCATATTGAAGTAACACCCGGTGTTTGTGGCGGTAAACCTCGTATTGCTGGACATCGTATTAAGGTACAAGACATTGTTATTTGGCATGAAAGAATGGCGATGTGTCCTGATGAAATTGTTTATAATTATCCAACGATTACTTTAGCTGATGTTTATGCAGCTTTAGCTTATTACCATGATCATCGAGAAGAAATTCGCCAAGATATTGAATCCAGCGAAAATTTTGCTAAACAGTTACAAGGGGATAAACCTTCATTGGTCGAAAAACTTTTAAAGGGAAATAATGGCCAATAAGCTTAAGTTTCACCTAGATGAAAGCGTCTCTAATGCGATCGCTAAAGGTTTAAGAATGCGAGGGATTGATGTTACAACTTCTCCAGAAAAAGGACTGATGGGGTCTTCCGATGAGGAACAATTAGCTTATGCTTTATCGCAAGGCCGAGTCATTTTTACTTTTGATGATGATTTTCTGGTTTTGTCTTCAATGGGATTAGAGCATTGGGGGATTATTTATTCACATCAACGTCAATCTATTGGCAAAATTATTAGTGATTTAGTTTTAATTTGGGAATGTTTAGAGCCTGATTATATGTATAAAAATGTTGAGTTTTTATAAAAATCATAATTCAGAGAAAAAAGGTAGGTTGGGTAACGCAATTTACAAGATTGAATCTTTACACTGTGATTATATTCATTACAATCCTGTGCGGCATGGGTTATGTTGATAGCCTCCAATTTGATTGGTTAGGCAATAAGCAGGACGAACCTTACTGGAAGATAAATCCTCGAAGGGAAATTGAATTAATACAATTTTACCCTTCATTAGTTACAGGTTGTCCATCGTTAAGGGTATAAATATCTTCTTCGGGATCTTGCAGAAAAGCAAAGCTAGGGTTATGGGAAACGGCATCTAGCCAGTTTTTTTCGTTCAGTTCATCCTCTGACATCAAAAGAATGACGCGTACAAACGGATCTTTTTCTTGGGGAATAGGATGATCAAATTGAATTTGCCCTTGGGTATTGAGGATACCAGTGGTTTCAATCGCACGCATAGCAAAACCTAAAAGAAGTGATTCGATTCTAACATTAAAGTAACCATAAAAAGCGGTGACGGGCAACTACAGCGATCTCCATTCTCAGGCTCCCCCTATGGCTCTCCTCGACTTTGTGTGATAATTAGTGCTGATTATTCCTTGTAGTCTTGCCAGACAAGGGTTTAAAGACTATATTTCCAGAAAATTATCGGCTGCATCTCCTATTTGTGACTTTCCCTCACCTATAGGTGAGCAGTAGAAGTTATTCAAAGAGGGCGAATGCAATTCGCCCCTACAATAATATTATTACGCCAATGGTGGCTCCCAACTGATAAAAGTTAACTGTTAACTGATTAGGGGAGATCGCACACAACACGAAAACCGATATCGTGGTTGCAAATTTCGGCAACGCTTCTGCCTCGATATGCTGAACTACAGACCAAAGGGTCGCGGCACCACGAACCGCCACGCCGTATTATTGATGACGCATTAGTTATATTGTTATCTCTCCATGCAAGACTGCCATTTTCTCTAATATTGTCTGGTTTATCAGCATAACTTTCATGATATGAATCAGCACACCATTCCCAAACATTGCCGTTCATATCATAGATTCCCCAAGAATTAGGCCGCTTTTCCCCAACAGGATGGGTTGTATTATTTGAATTACCATCAACCCAGGCATAATCTCCTAGTTGCTCTTTATCATCGCCAAAACTAAATCGGGTTTTTGTACCAGCGCGACAGGCATATTCCCATTCTGCTTCTGTAGGCAAACGGTAGTTTTTTCCGGTTAACTGGCTCAATTTTTCACAAAAAGCTTGAGCATTAAACCAAGTAACAGATTCTACCGGGTTCTGGGGATTTCCTGAAAACCTGGAAGGATTGGTTCCCATCACTGCTTGATACTGTGCTTGGGTGATAGGATATTTGCCTATCTGAAATGCTGGCACAATTACTTGATGTATCGGTTTTTCATCTTCATACTCATTAGAACCCATGTTAAATTTACCGGCGGGTATATCCACCATTTCTGGGTTAAAGTTTGGTAAAATTACAGTTTCAGTTTGCCGAATTATCTTGGGCGATACTTGTAATAATTTATCAACATTTACCTCTGCCAAGCTAAATTTAGAGTTAGCTGCCGATTTTTCATGACCGTAAGCCATTAAAGCTTTAAGCTTAGTATGACTACCCCAATAGCGAATCGACTCTTCATATTCTTGGGTTTTTTCTTCATCTAGTGCAAATTCTTCTAATTTTGCTAAAATTTGCTGATCATTTTCTAAATCTGACAATAACAATGGCCATTTTAAACTAATGGCAGTAAATTTACCTAACTGTTCAAAAGTTAGAGAAGGAACTAACAAATTATCATTCTCATCTCGCTCTTCAAAAAATAAACCAGTTTCATTAGCGATATAAACCTTGAGACGAAAGACATTGATAAAGTGTTTAATCCGTCGCGGATTGTAATCCAATGCAGGAGCTACCATCATAATGACATTCCGCACTGTTTGGGAATCTCTATTATCAGATTTGTTGACTTGAATCGCTTCTAATCGCTTAATTACAGCTGCTCGTGCTTTCTGTTTTTCGGTTTGTTCGGATTCTATTGTGGTATCATGTGAGGATGAGGGGTTTGATTCCCTTATTGGAGAAATGGAACCTTTCTTAGAATTATTTCTCGGTGATAAAGCTGACTTACCCCAGAATGACTGAAAAAATGTAAAATGAGGTTTAGCTGGCTGTAAATTAGAAGGATTTGAAGTAGCAAGCTGAGTCAAAAAACGCTCAAAATCTGACTGGGATGGTTGGGGAACTAAAAAGGGAAGCTGGACAAACTTTTCAATAAAGGTATAACCATAAGCTAACCCTTTATTAGCACTACGTCTCGCTAAAATATCAGGATCAATTTCTGTGGTTTCCGACGGTAAATACTTGAGAATATTTTCGTATTTTACCGCTAAACTAGCGGCTACTTTTTCTCTGTCCATTCCTAAAATAAACACCACTGAAGGATCATCAGCAATCATCAAGTTAATCGCTTGCATCAAGTCCGCTGATTTTGGATGTTCACAACGATCTAAATCGTCAATAAATACATATACCCGATCATTGCCAATATAAGCATCGACAATTTTAGCAAAATCTTCATGAAATTCTTCTACAAATGCCGATTGTTTTTTATAATCTGGGGCTTCTATATATTTAATTAGGTTGTTTTTGGGGTTTTGTAGTAACCTTTGAAAATTTCTCAATAAACTCTTAATACCAGCGAAAATACCTGCTCCTGATAAGGTTAAACCGACCGCAGTAAATAATAACTTAACAACTGAATTAATTTTGCTCCAAAAAACATCTTGAGAGGTTGTTGCTCTGATTAATTCGTTAATTCCTTCAACTCCATAAATGATTAAAATAAAGGGAATGGCAATTGAGGCACAAATCACAAAAATTATTACTGGTAAAGCTTTAATTAATTCAAATAAGCCTTTTTCTAGGTTAAAACGCAATAATTGTAATTTAAAGTGTCCTAGGATAATTCGAGGCAAATCTCGCCAATTTTTGGGCGTAGAAATCTGCTTAATAAAAGACAGCGCAAAAGCTGCCCATACCGACTCCGCTTTATCGTGTCGCCAAGCATTAAACCAAACCGTCTGACCTCCTTTTTTTCGTAAATATTCCTCTAACATTTTCATAAAAGAAGACTTGCCACTACCCCACTCTCCCTCAACCGATAAAGTTAGGGGTGGTTGTGTCTGCTCATGCAACAAAAATTCAGCGATCGCTATTACATAAGGCTCAAATCCGAGAGCATCATTATTAGTAGCTTGATCGCTGACGCTAGTATTGCGGATAGATTCAGGAGAATCGGACATGGTAGTCATTTTTAGGTGACAGAGAAGGGAGAAGAAAATAGATTACCCTAAGTAAGTGATTCTAATTATACTAAATCTGGTTATTAAAAACTGATTATTTATTCCCCCTTTTGCCTCTTTAGGAAAGTCAGACCAATCCGTTTTTAATAAGATAATTAACTCCCAATCCAACTTGAAAAACCCGCTCCTCACCCTCCTATACCTGGACTTCCCCCGTATAAACATACTAGCTATGGCTAAAAGTCTTACAGAGCCTGAGTTCAAGCAATACAATACCAATGAACTACTGGACACAAAATCCTGAAGTTCTTACGCAGATAGGGTTTGAGGCAAAAATTTTCAAATTTGACCTTTAGACCATTATAGCTTGTTTCGGGGCAGAAAACCAGCAAAAACATGGCTATAGAGGGAATCCCTTACTCTAGAGATTAATGACACTATCTGTTAAAATCAGGTTAGCGATCACTATACAGCCAACTCTACGGAACCGCTCTACTCCAGATACAGTCAACGGTACAGCCATTTTCAAGTGAAAAATGTACCCAGTAGCCTCTTTTCAATTTTTTCTTAGAAGCGACCTGCAGTAAGGGTTTTGTTAATTTTCTAGTATTTATGTATGGGGGAAGTCCAGTTATTATATGTCAATTTCTCTAATTCACAATTACCCACAAAAAAAGAGACCCTTGCGGTTCTCCTGTTGTAATACCTTCAATTAACGCTTAGTTTTTGTCTGCCTAGGCGCGGCGGCGCTTGAAGCCAGCCCCCAGAGCGACGACGGCCCCCAGACCAACGAGAGCAGAGGGTTCCGGGGTTTGAGCGGGAGGAGCGGCATCGCACTTTAACCCACAGTTTCAATCAATGTGCATGGTGCGTTCCCCAAAAATCGATCGCTGGAGCAGTAGGAGCCATATTAGGGAACGCACCCTACGGCTGCGTTGTTAGACCGCGCCTCACCGAATCTCTTCTAGCACTGGCTCATAAGGCTTCAATCTTGACCTTACCGCCCTCAATGTTATCGACCTGCAACCGATATCTGTAAAGCAGCGCCATTCCTAGTAGAGGCTCTGTTTCTGATTCTGCAATATCAATCTCTTGGTACTGCCCATCCCATATCACAGTCCCAGTGTACAGATCAAAATAAGTTTCACTGCCATCACCCAGCGTGACAAAATCAGAACCACTCCAAGGTAAATTTAATGTAGCGATGATTGTAGAGGGCAAAGATAAAAATCCATTGAACCCGGTATCAATCACCGCGTCAACCGCTTGCAGTTGCCGATTTGAGTTTCCGACTACAATCCTTAGCGTGGCTTCACGCCGCAAATTGACAACACCTTCCATCATGGATTTTTCTTCAAACTCCGTGCCCCGAAATGATAAACGGCGCGGTGTCCGATACGAATGATCCAAGGTTGGGCATCGGGGTGACGTTCAAAGAGTCGATTAGTTGCAGGCACAACGTTTTCATCGACTTCAAACTCTCCAGTTTCAATGTCGATCGCTACAATCTTACCTTCATTACCGGCTTCGACTTGCTGCCGAATGCCAGATTCGTAGAGTTTTTGCCCTCGCTCGGCTAACTCATCTTTGGGATAACGCCGTTGACGAACTGCCATAGGGTTGACCTCAACTCAGTATTTTGCCTTAATTATACTTTGATTTATTCTAACGAAGTGCTCCCGCTCTACTACTGATGAGCCGCCTCATCGGAAGCCCCCCAGTGGTGCACTTCAAATTTGAATCGGCGCTTCAATCAATGTGCATGGTGCGTTCCCCAAAAATCGATCGCTGGAGCAGTAGGAGTCGCCTTAGGGAACGCACCCTACAAGATCGGCGTGCTGCTACGCAGTGCCTTCGGCATCGCACTACAAATCATCAATCGTTACCAACCCACCTTCCGTAAACTGAATCACAAGTTCATGGCTATCTAATAAAGCAGTTCCAACCAGGGGTCGCCGCCCTGTGGCAAATACACGAGTTTCTCACTCCTCACCATTCCAGATAATAATTGCTTTGTGAAGAGGCAGCATTACTTGGCTGTTGTCTGCTAAATTCGCACGCATATCGTACCTGAAAGGAAGATTCAGTAATGCTACTGCTTCGGGTGGTAAACAAAGCTCATCTGTAAATCCTGTATCTACTACAAACTCAATCGGAAAGTCAGCGCGATTTGGAATCCGAAATAGGATAGTGATAAGCGGGTGTCCATTAGCCACAATACCTGAAATCACTTAACTAAGCTGTTAAGCATTTAAATTGCTTGTTGAGACGAGGCAAGAGGCAAGAGGCAAGAGGCAACAGTAAAGGGATTGGGGGAGATTCGGCTAATCTTAAGAATAAGTGCTTTAAATGCGTCTTAGCTTACACGCTCCATAACACCCCCACCAAAAGCGGCAGCAACGTTGTAGCCAATTTTGATCCCAAAGAGCCGAGCATGGGGGTGTTTCTCGCTCAATAAGTCAGCAGCGTGTAAGCCATTTTCATCAACTTTGTAGTCACCTGTTTCAATGTCAATGATAACCATCTTGCCAATGTTTTCTTCAACTTCCACCTCTTGGCGGATTCTGCTTTCGTACAGTTTCTCTGCACGTTGAGCAACTTCTTCACGGCTTAAAAGGATTGCTTGCATATACTAACTCCTGATTACGATTTGACTTCTGGAGACCCCTCTATAATATCTCACAGGTCTGTAGGATGAGCTAATGCCCATCCTACTAAGTCTCTATAAGATTGGTGTACTGCTACGCAGTGCCTTCGGCATCGCACTTAAACCCACAGCTGCAATCAATGTGCATGGTGCGTTCCCCAAAAATTGATCGCTGGAGCAGTAGGAGTCGCCTTAGGGAACGCACCCTACAAGATCGGCGATCGTACTCGATTATTTAACCAACGCTTCAATGATTTTTGACTTTCCCCTGATGGTTGGCCAAGAATCAAGTTTTTAGTGCTAATGTCTTCATCTAGTTGATTCCAATGGATTCCACTGCCACCAGCGAGCAAGCGATAATCATTGCGCTCCTCAATTGAGCCATGCAGGAGCCGAGGATACCATGCCAAGGGAACAGATATAGTGCGCCCATCAGACAAATCTACACTGAGTGTGTCATCTGTGATGGCCAATTGCTGAATTGCCAATGTTTCAAATACTTCATTCGTTAAAAAAGTCATTCCAGCCTGCTAGTAATTGTTCTTGGTTTTCTTGAACAAGTTTTTGAATGCGGTTAATTTCGGTGCGGTTAAATCCTTGGTTACTCTGAAGACGAACCGGCTGAAGCCAGAATTTAGCGATCTCTCGATCTCGTTCAACATGGATGTGAGGTGGCTCATGGCGATCGCCTGCGTAGCAAAAGAATCGATATGGGCCAACGGTCAACAGCGTGGGCATTCAAAAGTTTTGCTCTAAATATCTCAAACATAGCTGAATGCCTCGCTGACTGTCAATCTGTGAATATGCTCATGTAGCTCAAAGGCTATTTAGGGTCTGCTGAAAAAGTTTTTCGTGGGGACAGGGTGTGGGGACAGGGTGTGGGGTGTGGGTTTTTACCGATTCTCATCTGGTCAATTACCTAATTTTCAGAGAAAAAGTACCTGAATTTTCCCCCGATCTCTCCCAGAACTGGTACTTTTTGATTTCCAAAAGGTCTAAAAGTCTTATCCAACAAAGTTTTTAGATTTATTCAGCAAACCCTATTTAATACCATTTCTCTAAATGAAAACTACACATCGAATTTAAGTCACCCTTTTTAAGGGGGATTTAGGGGGATTAAACTTCTGTAGTCAGACTTTGGAGAATTGGTATAAGGTTAAGAACAATACAAGATTAGCGTTCGCAGTTTAGTTCCGAAGGTGTTGGATTTCTTTTCGTCAACCCAAGCTACAAGATCAGCAATCGCACTAACGTTCCTGTTAGACCGTGCCTCACGATCAGCTTCTAAACTGCGATCGGTAACTCCGAAATCGTAACCAATCCGCCTTGGACTGTATCGACTTGCAACCGATAACCGCGCAACAGGCTCATTCCAATCAATGGCTCTGTCTCTGCTGCATTAATCTCGATTTCTCGATACTGCCCACCCCAAATCACCATGCCATCATAGATATCAAATAAGACTTCGCTACCATCGCCCAAGGTTGCCCGATCGCGGTAACTCCAAGACAATTCAAGTTCTCTAATAGCAGCAATCGGGAGACTCAAGAACCCTGTAAACCCTGTATCGATCACAGCAGTAATGGATTTAAGTTTGTCGCCGTTCCTCACAACCAAGGAAAGCATTGCTTCGTAATTCTGATTGACGTAACCCTGCATCATCATAGAGCGTCTTTTAAACTCCGTGCGCCGAAACGATGAACGGCGCGATAGCCGATCCGAACAACCCAAGGCTGAGCATCAGGCAATCGTTCATAAAGTCGCCGAGTCGCAGTCATCGTATCGTCGGCAAGCTCAAACGCTCCAGTTTCGATGTCGATCGCCACAATTCTGCCATGATTACCTTCCTCAATTTGGGGGCGCACCTGAGATTCATAAATCTCATCGCCACGTCGGGCAAACTCTTCTTTGCTGTAGCGGGGTTGTCGAACTGTCATAGATTTGCCTCTTTTCAACTATGCCCCTTCATTTTACCCTGAGCAATGGAGGTGTCTATCGTTGAGGTGGCAGAGGGGATTAAACCAGAAGTTGTTGGATTTCTTTTCGTCAACCCAGCCTACATCTGACTTTAACTTGCATTAGGGAACGCACTTAAACCCACAGTAAATGTGCATGGTGCGTTCCCCAAAAATCGATCGGTGGAGCAGTAGGAGCCACATTAGGGAACGCACCCTACAAGATCGGCGTACTGCTACGCAGTGCCTTCGGCATCGCACCGTTAAGTCTCTCATTCTAATTTTGTCTTCTTCAATAACTGTAAAGTGTCCATACTCCAACCTTGGGCGAGAAGATCGATGATAAATTCAACCGCAATCCTTGTTCCTTTAATGATAGGTTTTCCCACCAAAATATCGGGATTTAGTGTAATTCGAGTTTCCCAGTCCATGGCTACATCATTGAAAGTGTTTTCAAAAAGGTAAAGGCTGCGTGGGACGCACCCTATATCTCGTTTTATTATAACAGGATTTGGTATCACAACTTCAATCAATGTGCATGGTGCGTTCCCCAAAAATCGATCGGTGGAGCAGTAGGAGCCACATGAGGGAACGCACCCTACAAGATCGGCGATCGCACTGTGTTGCTATTATACCATGCTCACACAAAACCTAGAGGAGCCAAAATCCGCCTCATCCTTCTTGGTCATGCTCATTGATTGAAGACTGCTGTGGGCCTGAATTCTCCGAAAGTACTGTGTCATAAAAATCTACCGACTCATCGGTTACTGAAAAATTTTCAGTAGGAGATTTACTATCTTTCTCTAAGCTTAAAGTTTTTGATACGAGTAAGTTAATTATTCCGAGATAAACGCGGTCACTGAATCCAGCCAAGAAGCAAACTATAGCTGTAAATCGAGTAGCATTGTCACTTACACCTAGTTCTTTAGCCGATGGACTCGAACTTTCAGAGCCCAATAGTATCAGACCAGATGTTACAGCAAGGTAAGCAACTGCACTCATCAAAATTCCAATAATGGGCCTTGCAATGAGCCACTGAAATTCTATTGAAAATTTAACACGTCTTTTAACTATATAGAACTTGTATAGAATAGCTGAAAGACTGCCTAATGCTCCCCATATCAAAGCCCAAACTGGTACAGAGATGTATGGAACATATGGAACAGAAACAGCGTTATTATTGGATTTAGCTTGAGTCGAAGCAAATGACATAATTACAGTCAAACCAGCGATATAAACAATAATAACAATAATATTAAAAATCTGCCAAAGCTTTTGACCCTTTTGCTCTCTTTTTTCTCTATCAATTATCTCCTTGAAAGAACCTAATAGATATTGAACTTCATTCAATAATTCAGTCTCGACAGCAGGATTTTGTCGCAAATGTTCGAGATGACTCCCAATATCTCTTCTCCACTTTTGCGCCACCTCATAGCGCTTAGTGGACTCGAAAAAAACTCGTCCGCTAGCTTCAGCAATCTTTCTATAATCCTGATAGAGATTCTCTAGCCTAACCTGTGGATCAAGAAGTTTTTTTCGCTCAAGTTCTTCCCTATTGTTTTCAACCGCTAGTTCTAGTTTTTTAAGACGAGTATTAGAACGCCTCAAAGTTGAACCAAGTGAAAAATTATCGATTATGAAACCGATAATTACAAAAATGGATAAAAGTAATATTCCTATAACTATAAAAAGTTCTATTGTCATAGGGTTTTGCTCTATCCACGATCTCTCCTGAAGCCAAAAAAACCCAAAAAAACGATTTAATTCTATCGCAATTCTTCTCCCCTGATTAGAAAGATAAATAGAGGCTCCAATTAAACATACAATAAAGGAAACTACTGAATATAAAATTAGAAATAGCAGATATCTTTGTCTAATTGTCCTAAGCTTATTAACGTATTTCCTATAGAGATTAACTGCCTCATAGTCAATGCGATTCTCTAAAATTTCTGGCTCTTCTGGTAGCGTCGTAAAAAAAGGCGAAACATTTTTACTCTCTACCTTACTACTATCAATTTTAGGGAAACTTTCTGTTTCTTCATGTATGTTTTCAGAAGGGCTATCCATGGATCACTAAACTTAAGTTTATTGAGGTCTAACTACATATTATAGGTCAACTTTCCGTATAACACTCTCCAGAGTAACGATATACAGAAACTTTCCGTATAACACTCTCCAGAGTAACGATATGGTTCAACTTTCGGCATATCACTCCATTTAGGCGCAATCACCCGAACCTTTCCCTATATCACGCCCAAAAGCGTGTTAGCCAGATTAGCTTACTGCAAACAATCTCCTTTAAGGAGACTTATCATAGAAGCCTTCTAGGAATCTAGCAAAGATTCTTGTATTTGGCTGCACTTGGTCACAAAATTTCACTATTATTTCGGGTGCAGTGATTTGTTAAAGTGATTGTTCACTAAATGGTATCAGCTGCGACGACAATTATCGCAATGACCACAGCGAAAATTATCGGCATTTTCCTGAAAACCAAAGGCATTTAAGAGAAAGTGCCAACGACAGCGACGGGTATAGAGGTAGGGAAATATCTCATTTTTGGGTTTAAAAGTCATCTTGGCGGAATTATGGCGATAAATAAGCCGATAATGAAAAGGATCGAGCCATTCTAGGCGATCGAGACTGTGTAAAAGGGAGAGAATGAGCGCACCATCGGGAAATTCGGCACTAATCGCCTCTACTTTGCCCTCTAGGGGAATTTGGGCTAAAATTTGCCAAGCTTGTCGGTATTGGCGTTCCTGTTGGGAGTTAAAGAATTTTTGCTGGTTTTTATCGCTATTATCTAACCATCCCGTCGGTTCACTAATTAAGGTGAGAGCCTGCATTTTACCCCCATCGCGACCACCGCGGCCGATTTCCTGTAGGTATTCCGATAGTAAAGCTGGGGGTTGGTAGTGGACAACCCAACGCACATCGGGTTTATTGATACCCATGCCAAAAGCTGAGGTACAGACAACAAAAGTTAAATCCCCCCGCAGCCAATTTTGTTCTATTTCCCGACGCTGAAAGGGCGATAAACCGGCGTGGTAGGCACTGGTGCGATAGTGGAGAGATTGCAACCATGCCGCTAAATTTTCACTATGGCGACGGGAACGAGTATAGATCAGGCCGGATTGTCGAGGTTGACTGGTGAGGAAGTTTAATAGTTGATGACGACGACAACCGGGGCTAATGCATATTTTGGTGCTTAAGTCAAGGTTTTGACGGTAGGGATTTATTAAGAAAAGTTGTGGTTTTTCTAGTTGTAAGACGCGGGTGAGAGTCTCACGGGTGGCGGGGTTAGCGGTGGCGGTAAAAGCAGCGATCGCTATTTGGCTGCCTGCCGGTTTCGATTGCAGAAGAGCGGGACGGACAGCCCCAAGACGACGGTAGGCAGGACGAAAATTATCGCCCCACTGGGTTAAACAATGGGCCTCGTCGAGGATGAGAGCGTTAATTTTAACGTGGGGAAGGGTTAATTTTGACCAGAGGGGCGGACTTAAGAGGGTTTCTGGGGAAAGATAGAGAAGTCGCAGGGTTTGATCTGCGATCGCTGCTAAGGTTTTCTTTCTCTGTTGTCGGGGGATTTCGTGATGAATCAGGGCGACGGGTAGTTTTTTGGCTAATAATTCCTCCACCTGATTTTCCATCAAGGCCACTAAGGGGGAAATCACTAGGGTTAAGCCGGTTTTTAATAAAGCGGGCAGTTGAAAACAGATAGATTTACCAAATCCCGTGGGCATGACAATGAGGGCATCCTTTGCCGCTAAAATTGTCTCGATAATCTCCTGTTGGGGAAAGCGAAAGCTATCATAGCCCCAAATTTTCTGAAAAATAGTCCGGATGCTTTCGGTATCGTGGGAAGACATGGGTTAACTACTGGGGTGTGGGGTGTGGGGTGTGGGGGAGTTGAGCGGTTTTGACTATCCCGGACGGGTAACAATTTTTCCCATAATTGAATTTTTTTGGCACTTCTTTAATAATCTGTTACACTTATAGCGATCAATCCTTGTCTGGGGAATTACTGATGACTGAACCTGTTAGCACCACTGACCCCGCAGTAGAAACCGCCACCGAAGCGCAACCCAGTTACGTCAAGCTGGCGATGCGGAATATGGTCAAGAAAAAAGGCGTCTCGTTAAAACACTTTTTTTTGACTACAGCAGCCCTATTAGGCTTTTTTGTCGGTATTTCCTATCTGACGCGTCCCTAGGGTGAAATCTGGTGAGTGAGACTTTACCCCTAGGGGTGGATTTGTGCCTACAGGATAATTATTTTGATCCCGGAAATAGTCCTGTGGATGGGGAAACTTGGCACTATTGGTTGGAGACATGGTTAGGCTATCTATCGGATTATCTCCCCCTTGCCGCCGGTTATGAACTAAGTTTGCGTTTAACAGACGATCGAGAAATTCAGACCTATAATTGCCAATATCGCCACAAAGATCAACCGACGGATGTTCTCGCTTTTGCCACTCTGGAAGTGGATTTACCAGTGGATGAGGGCATTTTAGAGACAGAACCTTTATATTTGGGGGATATTATCATCTCTGTGGAGACAGCACAACAACAGGCTTTAACACAAAATCATTCTTTGGTGCGAGAATTGGCCTGGTTAACTACCCACGCTTGTTTACATCTTTTGGGTTGGGACCATCCCGATGAAACAAGTCTGTTAGAAATGCTATCTTTACAGGAAACTTTGTTAAAAACCGTCGAAATGCCGATACATAGTTAGTTATTTTTGTCAAGCATTATTGAGGAATATGAAGACAAATTATCATCAAGCCAACCAATCTACCAGCCTATCTAATCCCTATCTCAACAATAATTTTATCCCTCGATCGGGACAGGTGAGTGAGGGTAACAATCCCAGTCAAAGAGAATACGCTTGGCAAGTCGCCTCGAATCTGTTAGTCAGTTTTCGCTACGCTTGGGCCGGAGTCCGTTATGCTTTTGTTAGTCAAAGAAATTTTCGCATTCACACCCTGATGACCCTAGTAGCGATTAGTTGGGGCTTATTTTTGCGGGTTAATGCCATGGAAATGGCGATTGTCACCCTTACCTGCGCTCTGGTGATGGTCTTAGAATTAATTAACACTGCCCTAGAATCAGTGGTAGATCTGACGGTGGGGCAATCCTACCATGATTTAGCCAAAATAGCGAAAGATTGTGCCGCTGGTGCCGTTTTAATCGCCTCGATCGCCGCTTTACTCGTAGCGGCTTTTATTTTTATTCCCCATTTATTAGGTTAAGCGGGAAACTTTTTTCAGTGTTGCCAAAGGCACGGCGTAGCCGTCCAGTAAACGGTAAACTGAAAACTCAAATCTGATCACTGATCATCTGTACTGATTTTAAAACGCTTAGGGAAAAATTAAGTACAAATGCTCTGAATTCCTCTCCCTGCTGCCAACTCCAGCACTCTGGTGCAGTCTTTAGATAGGATTTGCGGCAAAAAGTACGGGCGAAGCATTCGGATAGAAAATCTCCGGTTTCAGCGATAGGTTATTGCCCGAATGCTTCGCCCCTACAGGACACGGGCCGATGAAGATGCAAGGTTTTGAACCACGATTCTCTCAAAATCTTGCACCTGTTTCGCGAGAAAAGCCATAAAACTCTTACCTTGCCTACATTTCACATTTATTCAGCAAACTCTAGATAGTCAACAGCTCAACTGATCACTGATCACTGATCACTGATCACTGATAACTGATTTGGCATAAGGGGACTCGACAGCTTTTAGCCGATGAATTTAACTTTTCTTAACCTAAGCCTAAACTGGCGAGGGGAGAGGGTTTCGCTATATATAAAAAATTGTCATCCTCGATACAGCAAAAAATCTCTTTTGTCCCCTTATAGGTTAGAGTATAGTTATTGATAAGACTTTTTTGTAGATCTTGCAGGAAATCTCCCATGAGTGCCATAACTTTCTCCACCGCTCCCACCGCTTACTCTATCAGGATGATTAAGGACGAAGTCCGTCAGATGGTAGAACAGGGGGTAGTGAGCAGACACCAACCGATCTACACCCTCTGTCAGTTCATTCCCCCTCGGGAGTGGGTTTGTGTTGAATGTGAACTAGAACGGTGTGACTACCTTCTCAGGGATCAAATTGGTGACTTAATCGCCTCGGAATCTTGGGATAATGACTAAACTCCCGTTTGCCGATCTGGGTAAAAATCGGACCAATCAGAAATTTATCAGCCTTGTCCACTCTATATAACTATTATAATTCAGCCCTAGTCATTTCTGGGGCTGAAACTATGGGGAGAGAGGGGGATAATTGTTAAGAAACAAGAATTTTTGGCAAGATTTAGCCAAGTTAGTTTAAAAGTTGCCGATTGCCAAGGGACGCTATCTCTAACATCCCCAAATTTTCCCTAACTTAAAATCAGTAGTTGGCGCTGTTGTAAAGAACGCACACCAGTTAATCCTAAACCAACTTGAGCATCGATTGCTCTCACGCTTAAACGACCATCGCAAGCTTGTAGAAAATCAAATTCTCTCTCCGAGAGATTAACTGGCCGATAATCGTAATCTAGAACACTTGCACTAGGCCAACCGTAAAGACAGGGATGAACTTCGGCCACTGCATTCTCTAGGACTTGATCCCCGGACCAATCGGCAGTCAAAATCGGTGGTTTAGCGAGGAAAAATTCATAGTGGGTGATTTCTGGGTCTAATAATTCCGTCAAGCGATAACGTTCCCTTTCCCCTAAATTTTGCGCTCTAGCCATCAATTCGGGGGATTTACCCAATAAACGCTCTAATTGCCAGTAGGAAGGGTTAGAAAAGCCAATAAAGGCTAATCCTGACGCATCAATCAGTTGAAAGAGGGTATCGATATTGTAGTCCACTTCCCGGGGGTGAACGTACATATCAGCGAAGGATTCATCGCGATGATTTTCCATTGACCAACGCTCTTTTTCCCGTTTCAAAATGCGATTATTTTCTGGTAGAGAGGCAAAAATCTCTCGGCCGACAGCGACCCCATCTTTATAATCCCCGCGTCGGTCTCCCTGTAAAAGTGCGATCGCAGATTGCATTAACTGGATTTCCCAGCGTCCCAATTGTGCATAGACGAAAATATGCAGCAGACCACCGGGGGCCAGTTTTTGCGCGAGGGATTGAATCCCTTTAATCGGGTCTGGGAGATGGTGCAGCACCCCGACGCAGTTAATTAAATCAAATTCTCCGGGGAGATTAGTGGCGGATTCAAGGGGTAAATGGTGAAAATCCAGAGAACCTCGGTGTTTTGGTGCGACTCCCGAACGATTACAGCGTTCTTTGGCAATTTCTAGAGCTTTTTCACTTATATCTATCGCGACTATATTAGCAAAAGGGTTGAGCGCGAGCAGATATTCGGTTCCCGCACCAGTACCACAACCCGCATCGAGAATCCGAATATCCTCTCGTTCAGGTTTACGATGAGAACAAAAGTTATAGGCAGCAATCCAATTCCAGCGCCAATTGTAACCGGGAGGAGGTTCATCTAGGAGCGGTTCGGGGGGGAAAGGATAGGTATTGTAGAGACGTTGTACAGCAGTGCGAATAGTAGCGTCGTCGGACATGAAAATTGGCAGAGTTTAGGATAACACTCGATCGATTGTCTCACAGAGGGCAGCGATCGGGAAAGTCAGCCAGGGTTTTTTTGAGTTGGTCGGGGGTAAATAGACCTCTTGTAAAAATCAAAAATTGTTGTTAGGGTTAGGAGTCAGGAGTCAGGAGCCAGTAGTCAGGAGAATTAAGAATGAGCATTAATCAATTAAATGGTCTATTTAAGAATTTTATGCAATTTAATCCTTATTTTTACCGTTTTTGAACCCTCAAAAATTAATTATGCAAGAGGTTTAATGATAAATAATCATTATGTATATCTGGTTCTGTGCCAAAACTAGATATTATTTTTTCTATTCCTTGTCCTACTGTCTCTTAACCCTATCTAAGTTTTACTGGCAATTATTCGAGAGTGATTCTCTAACAATTACCTGGTAGTGATTCGGTAGTAGTAGTAAGCCATCTTGCTTATCTGGACTGAGTCGTGTAGAATATTTACTAATAAAAATAATTGCTTGATAAATGTTGGGGATTTGCTTTTTATGATTGCTATTTTTATCAATATCTTCTCTTGGATAATTAAACTTTGGTTAAATTACGATGAAGATTTAGAACATT
>NZ_JAPZSS010000190.1:0-14445 GCF_027532015.1 Microcystis sp. LE19-131.1A
TGGTCGAGGGAATCAACAATAAACTTAAACTAATAAAACGGAGAGGCTATGGCTTTAGAAACTTTCGGAATTTTTGGGTTAGAAGTATGTTATCTTGGCATCTTGTATGTTGATTTAGCATAAAGGGTAACGAAGAGCCCACTTTATCTTGATGAGAAACGCTGTAGATGTATTTTTACTGTAAAAAAAGGTTAATTGCATCAATAAGCTGCTTGAGTTGTTTAATCTTTTCAACTAGATGCAAATATATAAACTCATAATTTAGGAGACTAGCTATTTCTTCCACAGTCGTTTCGCTTTTATCATAGCTTCGTTGTATTAATTGATAAATACTGTCCAGCACTTGACTAGGATGTGGTATTTGTTCTACATCTAGGGCATTTAGATCGAAACCTAAATTGTCTAGAATAAACTTAGATGTTAAACAACTATCTATTTTAGTCAGAAAACTGTATTCACCTAAAAACCAAGCTTCGATTTCCATAATCACTAAAATCATCGAAATGGGAATTCCCTTGTTCTGAAGTAAAGGTTTTAAAAATCCTTTAATGCCATTTTCTACCTTAGTTCTATTTTCTAGAGTTTCGGGATATAAATCTCGTAAACCTAAAATTTTTTCATAACCATTATTAGTTAAACTATCATGTTGTTTTTTTATATCGGAAAGTACATGAAAATCACATCCGCAATCGTACAAAAGAATAAAGAAAGGAGCAACTTCGATAGAATTTGATTTTAGCGGTTCAATTTTGCGATTAGCTTTATCCCCGCGCACTTGATAAACTTCCACAGAAACTTTTTTGTATCCTGCAATTTCTTGAAGTAACCTGGTTATCAATATTCTTTCGGTCTGTCCTTCCACAAAAATCGCTAGTTTTTTCTTTGACATCAATCTATCACTTCCTCTGAATTAGGTTCCTGCAAGTAAAATTCACTAGCAAAAAAATCAAAGTTATTCAGTCCAATATGTTTAAACTGTTCAAATTGTTCGGGAGAATTAGAGTAATTATGTAATTTAGCGACTCCGGGTTGTCGTTCGATAACAGACCAATATTCAAGAGGAACACCATTCATGATATTCTCATCGTTAGTGGTCATGATAAGTTGCACTAAGCCTGTTTTCGCCTTCTCAATTAAAAGTTTAATTATAGCTGAAGATCGTTGAAAATCCAAACCCTCCCCGATATCATCAATAATAATACAACTAGGCTGATCTGACAAAATAGCGTAATTAATCTGAATAAATAATGATAAAGCTCTGAACATTCCTTGAGATATTTCCGATTGTTCCGTGACAGACTTTAACCCATCTTCTTGCACATACAAAAACTTTGGTAAATTGTCTGAATCCTCGTCTGAATTTTCAAGAGGCGAAATATTAGACTTGAAAAAACTCGGTACTTTAGTTTCTATCTTTGTAATTTGATAACCGATTCTATTCATATCGTCAATAATTCTTTGAGTGAATTCACTATGTTCTCGTTTTCCCAGCACAAATATTTCAACAACATAATCAGAATCTTTAGTATCTGTTTTAGCTTTTAATAATTCTGTTGTTGGCGGCAATTTAGCTAGGGTATATTTTCCCAGTTGTGTTCCAAATTCATAGAATCTTAGAGAGCTAGACCATTTATAAATATCTTCCAAGAAAGGGTGTTGGATAGTATCTCGACGCTTAACTACTGCTAATTCTGTTTTAGGTGTTTGAAAGCGCATAAACTGATTAAGTTCTTGGGCAAAAATTCTACCTTCTGCCGACTCATTTCTTTCTAAAAGTTGCTTGCTACCAATAATTAGCTTTTCTTGGAGAACTTCTCCATTTTCTGATTCTAGAAAATATTCTGTTTTACAATTTGTGGTGCAATCAAAAAATAAATGCCATGTATCCTTTCTAAAAGATGGATCAAATTTTTCACTTCCAGATAATAGTTCTGATAGCTTATATATACTTTTGACAATTCTTGATTTTCCACTGGCATTTTTACCAACGATTAAATTAATATTGCCTAACTGACATCCATCAATTCGCCATTCACTAGGTTCCCCTCGATTAGAAATATATTCAAATTGGTCTAATTTCATGATTTTAATCTCCTTGATCGCAAAAATCGTCAATAAGGTGAGCTTTTCATAGCTCACCCTAAACTTCATACTAACTCAAAACACCAGAAGGAATCCCTAAGATATCCTCAATTTTAGGTAAATCTTCTAGGGGAATTACCCGGCCTTCATCCTCAAAACCAGCGATTTCAATTAAGATTGAGAATATTAATACTAGACAGGATAAGAGCTTCATATATCTAGAATGTATCAAACTAATCGGTCATGACTATAAAAACAAATCCGGGGGTAGATAACCCCCTTGTGTACAAATGATCTGGCAAATACATAAGAACTAATTAGCTGATGGTCTGAGTTTTTGTTGTATTTTAGCCTTTATTCGAGCAATAAAGCTGGATTTGTTCTTTTTTTCGGGATCTTCGTAGATAAAAGTTTTGGCACTACCATCTTCTAATATTTCAATTAACTTTAAACTAGGTGCTTGTCTCTGTTGTTTTAGTGACTCAGACATAATAGTTTCCTCTATGGTTTAGGTCTTACCCCTACTGTTATCATGAGTTAATTGCTTAACCTAGTCAATACCCTAGACATTATTCTTCATTCTCCAGAGTAATTTAACAACGTTATTGTATTGTGTCATCCAGTCTAAAATACTACTATGTAGATTTCTATCATTCATTGAGCTTAAATCCGCACTATCATCGGTATCAACAGCTAATAGTCCCAGAATAGAACTTTTTTGCAGTGCAGCTACAGCTAACACAATTTTTATATGAGGATTAATTAATAGTTCATTGTCTCTTTGGAGAGGGACATAAGAAGACGGTAATTGCTGGGAATTAGAAATATCAACAAACTCCAAAGCATACTTTCTTATAGTCTTCAGGTATGTGTAACCAATTACCCCTTCATCTAATTCAAAAAGTGCCTCTAGTTCCCTATCAGATACATTGCTAGTTTTACATACCATTTGGAGATTCCAAGTAAATAACTTTTGTCTCACTGGTATCCACAAGGATACTCTGATATTGCCCTGTAGATTAAATTTTTGTTTTATATCAACAGATAATTCTTCTAAAGAACTACTGATTGCTGGCACAATGTTTAAGCGAATTGTTTCTAAAAGTTCAACAGTATCTTGTCCAGTCTGTGTTTGAGAGAGTAGAACAGGAATTCCTAAGATAATAATAGATATAATCGTAACTATTTGAGGACTTTTTAATAATTTCCATTCCCTAGGTATAGGACTATTCTCTCCTGTAAAAAATGAACTTGCATCCCCTAAACCTGTCACAATTGCTACTATTAAGTATAACAAAAATATGAGTTTTTCCCAAGGCTTGAATTTTCTGAGAAAATAATCAAATTCATACTTAATAATTCTTGCAATAATTATTCGTTGTTGATCCTTCATCTAATTTCAAGTTTCTTTGACAATAAAAGGGACTGGATAAATCCTATCAATTCTAAATAAAACTGTTGTTTGACGATTTTCCCAAACTAATTTTTCAATGATAACATCTGCGTAGGCGACCCAATGTTCATTTACCAAAGGAATTGGAACATCAACAGGAATAATTCTATAATCTTCTTTGCTCCCTTGATACTGTTTAGATAATTCCAAACTTTCTGGATAACCTTGAGATGGTTTTAACTTTAAAATACTATTCACTTCACAGGGCATTCCCATAAATTTTACCTCTTTATTTTCTGAGCAGAAGGTGAGCTTTTCATAGCTCACCCTAAACCTTCATACTAACTCAAAACACCGGAAGGAATCCCTAAGATATCCTCAATCTTAGGTAAATCTTCTAGGGGAATTACCCGGCCTTCATCCTCAAAACCAGCGATTTCATTAAAGTTCAAATAGCGGTATAAATCGCTGGCAAAAGGATTAATTTTCTCGGTGACAATTGCCAGGTATTCCTCAACGGTGGGAATGCGTCCCAGCAGCGCACAAACCGCTGCTAATTCGGCGGAACCGAGATAGACTCGCGCATCTTTTCCCATGCGATTATTGAAGTTACGAGTCGAGGTAGAAAATACCGTCGCTCTGTCTTCAACCCGCGCTTGATTACCCATACAAAGGGAACATCCAGGCATCTCAGTACGGGCCCCAGAAGCGGCAAAAATGCCATACATTCCCTCATCGCGCAATTGTTTTTCATCCATGCGGGTGGGGGGACAAATCCACAGTTTAGCCTTAGCAACTCCCGCTCCTTCTAATATCTTAGCGGCGGCGCGATAATGACCGATATTAGTCATACAAGAACCGATGAACACCTCATCGATTTTATCCCCGGCGCATTCCGACATTAACTTGATATTATCGGGGTCATTGGGTGCGGCAACAATGGGTTCTTTAATCTCGTTTAAGTTGACGGTGATAATATCCGCATATTCGGCATCCTTATCCGCCTCCATCAGGACGGGATTAGCTAACCATTGTTCCATTTTTGCTACCCGACGTAGGATAGTTTTGGCATCACTATAACCCCGAGCTGCCATATTTTTTAACAGAGCCACATTAGAGCGTAAATATTCCGCCACTGTCTCGGTACTTAACTTAATCGTACAACCAGCGCAGGAACGTTCCGCCGTGGCATCGGTTAACTCAAAAGCCTGCTCTAATTTCAAATCCGGCAGCCCTTCCATCTCCATAATGCGACCGTTAAAAACATTTTTTTTGTTCTGTTTTTCCACGGTTAATTTGCCCTCTTGCATGGCAACGTAGGGAATAGCATTAACAATATCGCGCAGAGTTACACCGGGTTGTAATTCCCCCGTAAAACGCACTAAAACCGATTCCGGCATATCCAAAGGCATTACTCCCAAAGCGGCCGCAAATGCCACTAAACCCGACCCCGCAGGAAAGGAAATTCCCAGGGGAAAACGAGTATGAGAATCGCCTCCAGTCCCCACCGTATCCGGCAATAACATCCGATTTAACCAGGAGTGAATAATGCCATCTCCCGGACGTAAAGCCACCCCACCCCGGGTAGAGAAAAAGTCCGGTAATTGGTGATGAGTTTGAATATCAACCGGTTTGGGATAGGCTGCCGTGTGACAGAAACTCTGCATGACTAAATCGGCGCTAAAACCTAAACAGGCTAACTCTTTTAACTCGTCTCTGGTCATCGGGCCGGTGGTATCCTGAGACCCTACCGTGGTCATAATCGGGTCACAGGAAGTACCCGGCCGCACCCCGGGTAAACCGCAAGCTTTGCCGACCATTTTTTGCGCTAGGGTGTAACCTTTACCCGTGTCACTAGGCATAGTGGGACGGGTAAATAGGGTACTAGCCTCAAGTCCCAAGGCGTGACGGGTTTTATCGGTGAGACTGCGACCGATTAATAGGGGAATACGACCGCCGGCCCGCACTTCATCCAGAATTGTCTCAGGTTTGAGGCTAAAAGTGCTAATAGTTGCTCCCGCTTCGTTGGTGATTTTGCCTTCGTAGGGATAGATTTTAATCACATCCCCCGTGTTCATTTGGCTAACATCGCATTCAATCGGTAAAGCGCCGGAATCTTCAGCAGTATTAAAGAAGATAGGGGCGATTTTACTGCCTAAAATATAGCCACCAGCACGTTTATTAGGTACAAAGGGAATATCATCGCCGATATGCCAGAGAACCGAGTTAATTGCCGATTTTCGGCTGGAACCAGTCCCAACCACATCCCCCACATAGGCGACCGGATGACCTAATTTTTTCAATTCGGCAATGGTTTCTAAGGACCCGGGTTGACGGGTTTCTAACATTACCAAAGCATGGAGGGGAATATCGGGCCGGGTGGTGGCATGGGGGGCAGGAGATAGGTCATCTGTATTGGTTTCTCCCGGTACTTTGAAGACGGTGACGGTAATTTCTTTAGCAAGTTTCGGTTTAGCGATAAACCAAGCGCCATTGGCCCAAGCATCGATGACCTGTTTAGCATAGGGATTGGTGTCGGATAATTCCAAAACCTCGTTAAATGCGTCGAATACCAGCAGGGTTTTACTTAAAGCGCTGGCAGCAGCGGCGGCGATATTAATATCTCTGGATTTCAGCAGTTCAATCAGAGAATGAACGTTATAACCACCTACCATGGTTCCCAGTAAGCTAACCGCACCCTGAGCGGAGATAACGCTAGATTTTATTTCACCTTTGGCAATTCCTGTTAAAAATCCCGCTTTAACGTAGGCCGCTTCGTCAACTCCGGGGGGAACACGGTCACGCAGCAGGGTCAGCAATTCTCCTTTGAGTTCTTCGGACGGATTTTTGAGTATTTCGCATAATTCCGCCGTTTGTTGAGCGTTGAGGGGAAGGGGAGGGATACCTAATTTCGCTCGGTCGGCAACGTGCTGATGATACGCTTCTAACATAGGTCTATTGTCTCCTAGTCTTCACTTGTGACGGTTTCTTCCTAGGTTACTGGATTTTTGCTAGTCTCGGAATTTCTAGGTTAGCGAGACATGACTTTGCTGTGTGACTTCCATAAAATGAGAAAATAGCGATCGATTGACTATATTGAGGCGTAGATAATGGCTATCACCGATTCTGATCTAGATTTAGCACAATATATCGACCATTCTCTCCTCATCCCCACCGCCACCAGGGAACAATTAGAGGCTTACTGTCAACAGGCTGATCAATATCATTTTCCCACCGTCTGCGTTTATCCCGCTGCCGTTAAGCAAGCGGTGCAGTTACTCCACGGCAAAAAAACTTTAGTTTCTACCGTGATTGGTTTTCCCGCAGGGGCCACTACCTCCACAGTTAAACGTTATGAGGCTTTAGAAGCCGTAGATAATGGTGCTAAGGAGTTAGAGGTGGTTATTAATCTCGGTTGGCTAAAAGATGGGAAATCCGAGGAATTATTCCAAGAAATTGCTAGTATTTGTCAGGAAACTGGCCAGACAGTGAAAGCGATTCTGGAAACCTCGCAACTAACGGACACCGAGAAACGTTTAGCGGCAGAAATTTGCATGGATGCAGGAGTGAGTTATCTAAAAACCAGTACCGGCTGGTTTGGAGGAGCAACGGTTAGCGATGTGAAGTTTCTCAAGGAAATTAGCAAAGGCCGGGTAGGAATTAAAGCATCCGGCGGAATTCGCACCCTTGAACAAGCGCTCGCTCTTATCCAGGCCGGGGCCACCCGTCTGGGAACTTCCCTCGGTGTCGATTTAGTCCGTCAGCAAAAAGCTGCCTTTGAGGAGTAATACTAAATCCTGTTTAAAAGGTATAGGAAAGTGGGGTGTGGGGTGTGGGGAAGTGGGGTGTGGGGAAGTGGGGAAGTGGGGGGATGGGGAGAATAAATAGAAATAATCTCCTGTCTCCTGAATCCTGTCTCCTTAATCCTGAAAGCTAAAATGATGACTGACAATATAGATAAAAATAAGGGGGTTTATTTGCCGATAATTCGCTGTGGTAATCGAGAATTTAGAGATATTCAAGGGATTGTTTTTGATAAGGACGGTACGCTAGAGGATTCGCGAGCTTTCTGGTACGATCGAGCTATAGCCCGGATACAAGCCATTGAATCACAAATCCCTGGTTTAGAGTCTTTATTAACCAAAACTTTCGGTATTGGGGCAAATAGTCTCAATCCTGCTGGTTTAATGGCAGTGGGCAGCCGCAGAGATAATCATATCGTCGCTGCCGGTTGTATTGCTTCCACCGGCCGGGATTGGTTAACGGCCATGGCGATCGCAAAAGCGGCCTTTCAAGCGGCCGATGAAAAGGTTCCCCCCCGCTTAAATCCCCTCTATCCCCAATGTTTAGAAGTAATTCGTTATCTGCACGCGGCCGGTTTACAATTGGCGATTCTTTCCTCCGATACCACAGCACGAGTTGAGCAATTTGTCAAGGAAAATGGCCTATTAAATTATGTTAAAATTGCCTGGGGCTGCGATCGAGGTTTAAGTAAACCCGATCCCTTATTATTGCAAGAAACCTGTCAAGCTTTGGGGACCCCAGTGGACAAAACCCTGATGATAGGGGACACTAGGGCCGATTGGGAAATGGCTAAACAGGCAAAATCAGCAGCTGCGATCGCAATTAGTTGGCAACCGGAAAACCATCAAGATTTACAATTAGCTGATGTGGTCATTAGAGAACTTACTGCCATCTCGGTTATCAGAGGCGAATTTTCAGTTCACTGATTACTGATTACTGTTTACTGTTCACTGAAAAACCCCACACCCCAATTCATAATTCCCTCTATGCTAACAATTGCCTTACCGAAGGGTGCTTTACTAAACGAAAGTATCCAAATATTTCAAAAGATTGGCTTAGATTTTAGTGCCTTTCTTGACTCAAAAAATCGCCAATTACAGATTACCGACCCCACTAACCAAGCGAAAGCGTTATTAGTAAGAGCCACAGATGTACCAGTTTATGTAGAATACGGTCAGGCACAATTAGGCATCGCCGGTTATGATATTTTATTGGAAAAATCTCCCGATGTGGCTAATTTAATTGACCTAAAATTTGGTTATTGTCGGATGTCGGTAGCTGTCCCTGCTGATAGTCCCTATCAAAGTCCCTTAGATATTCCCCATCACGGTAAAGTTGCCTCAAAATTTGTCAATTGTGCTAAGGATTATTTTCGTCGTTTAGATATTCCCGTCGAGATTATACCTCTCTATGGTTCCGTAGAATTAGGCCCGATTACGGGGATGTCAGAAGCGATAGTTGACCTAGTTTCCACCGGTCGAACTTTACGCGAAAATGGTTTAGTAGAAATTGCCGAATTATTTGCTAGTAGCGCTCGATTAATCGCCCATCCTCTAAGCTATAGACTAAATCGCGATCAGATCTACAACTGGGTAGAAAAGCTCAGTTTAACGAATCAGCGCCCCCCTTATTAAGGGGGGATTAAGGGGGGATCAGCGCCCCCCTTATTAAGGGGGGATTAAGGGGGGATCAGCACCCCCCTTATTAAGCGGGTATCAAGGGGGGATCAACCCTTATTAAGGGGGGATTAAGGGGGGATCAAGGGGGGATCAACCCTTATTAAGGGGGGATTAAGGGGGGATCAACCCTTATTAAGGGGGGATTAAGGGGGGATAAAAGGCAAAATCTATCTTAATATTCAATTAGAACCATTGACTTATTTCCCCCTAACCTAATTGTTTCAATAGTAAACCAATAAGCGCACCAGCCAGAATTAACCAAGTAGAATTAACCTGAAAACGTAGTAAAAGAATAGCGGAGATAAGAGATAGAATGATAGCCAATAAATTAAAAGGTAAATTCCCGTAGGGTTGTAACCAAGTAGCTAGGGCTAAATTAAAAATAACTGCTACCATTAAAGCCACGGCACTAGCATTAATTGCATCTAAAAAAGCACCCGCCCAAACCGATTCTCTCAGCTTAGGAATGAGAGGATTAAGTAATAAAACAAAGATAAAAGAAGGAAAGAAAATCGCTAGAGTTGCCACAATTGCCCCCGATACTCCTAATATTTGATAACCGATAAAAGTGGCTGTAGATAACACCGGACCAGGGGTAAATTGGCCGATAGCAATAGCATCTAATAATTGTTGTCGGGTTAACCATCCTCTCCCCTGCACTAAATCCGCTTCTAAAAAGGCAACTAACACATAACCACTACCAAATAAAACACTACCCACCTTGAGAAAAAATAGCCCTAATCCTGTTAATGTCGGTGGGATATTGCTAGGAGCAGCAACCGCCGTTGCACCGCCTATTCCTGCCACAATCAGGGGGAAAGTAGCGAATTTTTTTAGGATAAACATCCCGATAATTCCCCCTAACAGTAAAGCGATAATTTCATTTAAACCTAAGATTAATAATCCGATAACTCCCAATCCGATGAAGAGTAATTGACGGGTTTTCAGTGCCTTTTTGCCTAGGCGCCAGAGTGCCTGAAAAATCACCGCAATTACTACCGGTTTAATCCCCGCAAAAATCGGAGCCACATCCGGTAAAGTCCCGTAGGTAGTATAGATCCAAGCTAGAAAACCCGTAATTAACACCGCAGGAGTAATAAAACAAACCCCCGTGATTATTAAACCCGCTAAACCACCAAAAATATAACCGATATGAATAGCCATTTCCGTGGAATTAGGACCAGGAATCAGATTAGTTGCCCCCACCAAATCGAGAAATCGCTCCTTAGTCATCCAACCGCGACGCTTAACCACTTCTTCCTCCATTAAAGCGATATGGGCAGCCGGACCACCAAAACCGATAATGCCGATTTTGAGAAATAAAAGGGCAAGCTGCGAGAGATTGGGAGGCGATGAAGTCAGCATTTTCTGATTACCAATAGTTTTTCTAGAATCAAGTTTATATCCAAAAGAATAAGCTTAAGTTAAATTATTAAGTAAGTAGTTATAGTTAAATTGAAGATAGATTTTGGGTTCGATCCCCCCTGCCCCCCTTGATAAGGGGGGTGTCTGACAACTTTTAACACCTACCTACTTAGCCAGATCTCGTCAATTCCAAAATTCCATAATTGCAAAAGCTTTTTACACAAACTCAATTATAAGTATTTAATACCACCGTTCAAGTAAATTTGATACAAAAAAAGTTAAGAAAACTTTATAAATAATATTGATTAATTTGTCTATAATAGAACCCATTAATGCCAACTGAAACCATAATAAACCATAGACAATAATCAATTATCACAATCGATTCTAATCCATGCAAAAAAAACTCTATGGACAGCTTGCCGCCTAACACTAACCAGTTTTCAGATACCCAAGAGCCAGCAGCGAGTCCATCTCAGCGCCAAGCAGTGTCGGTCAATTATCCCGAACTGCTACCGGAATTGCTGTAGGCACTCGTCTTTTGATTTTTACAAGAGGTCTTGAGAACAGAAAAATTTGCTATACTGCTGATTAGAGTATTTATCCTCTGAATTTTTGTGTCTGCAAGAGATATTTACCACGACACTGTAAAACTTGCTTTAGAGAAGGACGGGTGGGCAATCACTCACGATCCTTTTCCACTTCAAATTGGCAAGAAGCGTTTATCCGCTGATTTGGGAGCAGAACGCTTAATCAGTGCGGAGAAAGAATTGCGGAAAATTGTCGTTGAAGTGAAAAGCTTTGTAGGACAGTCTGACGTAAAGGATTTACAGCAAGCTTTGGGGCAGTACGTCTTGTATCGTCAAATCCTTAACGAGATGAAAGTTGAGCGAGTTCTTTATCTGGCCATATCTCAGCCAACTTTTAACAGTGTTTTTAGTATAGAATTAGGGCAGGTATTGCTAAAGAATCAGATTGTGAAATTAATTGTCTTTGATGATGAAAGTGAGGTAATCGTGCAATGGATACCCGATTAAAATATCAAGGTATTATTAAGACTGTTCTCCAGAATCATGCTAACTATCGTGCTACTTTACCTGATGGCTACACTTCTCAGGTTATATTTGATGATGAACGAGGACATTATCTAGTTTTAGATTTCGGTTGGAGTGGCAATAAGTATCTCCATGCAACACCAATTCACCTTAGCTTGGTTGTCGATAAAGTCTGGATTCAATGTGATGAAACGGAGGAAGGTATAGCTACTGATTTGATGGAGGCAGGTATTCCCAAAGAAGATATAGTCCTGGGTTTTCGTTATCCTAAAATACGCAAATATACGGGATTTGCTGTGGCTTAGTGACCAGAAATGTTGAATCTGTGTATAAAACTTTATACACAAGCTTAAATTGCAAAAGTGTTTTATACAAACTCAATCATAAGTATTTAATACTACCGTTCAGGTAAATTTGATACAAAAAAAGTTAAGAAAACTTTATAAATAATATTGATTAATTTGTCTATAATAGAACCCATTAATGCCAACTGAAACCCATCACCACCCCCCTTATTAAGGGGGGCAAGGGGGGATCAAACCTTATTAAGGGGGGCAAGGGGGGATCAAACCTTATTAAGGGGGGCAAGGGGGGATTAATTAGAACCCCTTAGTCAACAAACCATAAACAATAATCAATTATCACAATCGATTCTAATCCATGCCAAAAAAACTCTATGGACAGCTTGCCGCCCAAGACTAACCAGTTTTCAGATACCCAAGAGCCAGCAGCGAGTCCATCTCAGCGCCAAGCAGTGCCGGTCAATTATGAGTACAGCCTCAATCTGCCGGAATTACTCAACCAGCTTGACCTCTCAGTGTTGATTTCCACCTACCAAGCGGGACGAGTGGCCAGCATTGGCACTTATCAAGGACAAATACGGGTGAGTTTCGCCCATTTTGACCAAGCAATGGGTTTAACCCGAACCGCTACCGGAATTGCTGTGGGCGCTCGTCAGGCAATTTGGAATTTACCCGCTAATCGAGAGATTGCCCCCCAGATTAAACCCGAAGGGGAACAGGATATCGCCTTTTTGGCCCGCTCCTCTCACCTCACCGGTCCGATTATGGGTCATGATTTGGCCTTTGGCAGTAATCGCCTTTGGGTGGTCAATACCCTATTTAACTGTCTGGCAACTATCGAAGGAAATTGGAGTTTTCTCCCCCAGTGGAAACCGCCCTTTATTACCGAGTTAGTCCCCGGAGACCGCTGCCACCTCAATGGCTTGGCTATGGCTGAAAATAGCGGCACTCCCGTATATGTAACGGCATTGGGGGAAACCAACGAGGAAAGCCTCTGGCGAGAGAATAAGGCCCAGGGCGGATGCTTAATTGATGTGGCTAGGGGAGAGGTGATTTTGCGGGGTTTAGCCATGCCCCATTCTCCCCGTCTTTACCAGGGTAATCTCTATTTCCTCAATTCCGGTTATGGAACCTTGAACCGTTGGCATCCCCAAACTGGTAGCACGGAAATCGTGGCGGAATTGCCCGGTTTTACCCGGGGTTTAGACTGTTGGGAAGGTCACGCCTTTGTCGGGTTGTCCCAAATCCGGGAAACTGCGATTTTTGGCGGTTTACCCCTGGATGAGCGACGTAATCAATTGCGGTGCGGGTTGGCTATTGTCAACCTGGCTACCAGTCAACTGGTGGCGACTTTTTGGTTCAATAGCGGCGTGGAGGAGGTTTTCGCCGTCTCCGTGCTGCCGGGCTACCGCAACCCAGCGCTAATTGGACCAGATACCGACCTCGACGGCGCTCAATCAGTGTGGATGGTGCCTTCTTTAGGGTCTTAATTGTTTAATTTTCACCCTTTATTCAGGAAAAAATCATGTCAACTCCTTTTTTAGTTAAGGATATCTTCCCCAGTTTAGGTAACTCCTCCCCCGGCAATCTGACGGCATTATATAGTTTGACCAATAAATGTTAGAACAAAGATGTAGATGTAGGTTGCTCTAATGGGAAGTTTTGTGACGACAAGTAGCATTGATGATATTTATGGGGAATAATAGATTTAGATGAGTGCCTAACTTTCCAATTGGTAGCGACTTGCCATGAACCCAACAACCGCCAATTATGATGAAACCTGGAAAGAAGCATTAACCGAGTATTTTGAAGCGTTTTTATACTTCTTCTTTCCCGAAGTTCACCAATTAATCGATTGGACAAAAATTCCCGAATCCCTAGAAAAAGAACTCAAACGGATTACCGCTTCCGCTAAAACAAAAAAACGTTTCGCTGACAAACTCTATAAAGTCTGGTTACTCAGGGGAGAAGAAATCTGGATTTTGATTCATATTGAAATTCAAAGTCAATACGAAGAAAATTTCCCCCAGAGGATGTATATTTATAACTATCGTGCCTTTGATTTGTATCAGAAACCGGTTATCAGTCTCGCTATATTAGGAGATGAACGAGTAAATTGGCGACCAGATTCCTATAATTATACCATTGCTGGTTGTGAAGTCAGCCTCAAATTCCCAACAGTCAAATTACTGGACTACGAGGAAAGCTGGTCAGAACTAGAAACAAGTAGCAATCCCTTTGCTATAATAGTCATGGCACACCTGAAAACAAAAGCGACTACTGGGAAGCTGCCAGAACGGGAACAGTGGAAGTGGAAGTTAATCAGGGGATTATATGAAAAGGAGTTCGAGAGGGAACAAATAATTAAATTATTTGAAATCATCGACACAATGATGACTCTATCAACTAAATTACAGGAAAGTTTAGAGAGTAAAATCAAACAATTTGAGGAGGAAAGAACCATGCCTTTAATAAGTAATATGGAGTTACGAGGAAGGAAAATTGGTGAGGAAATTGGTGAGTTACGAGGAATAGAACGCGGTAAGGAAATTGGTAAGGAAATTGGAGCGTTAGAAAATGCTCGTGATTTTGTGAAAAAAGTTTTGGAAAACCGACTAGGCGATATCCCTGGAGATATTGGACAATGTCTCAATGATGCTTCAGTTATTTCGGTTTTAGAAGAGATGTTAAAAGCCGCACTTATAGTAAATTCTTTTGAGGAGTGTAGGAAGTCTTTTAGTATCATCATAAATAAGTAGTGTGGG
>NZ_JAPZSS010000175.1:0-13061 GCF_027532015.1 Microcystis sp. LE19-131.1A
GATTTATTGATAGGAGATTCTACAAAAGCCAGAGAGAAATTAGGTTGGCAGCCGTCGGTGACGTTCGAGGGACTGGTAAAATTAATGGTAGATGCGGATTTAGCGGCTTTGGGGATTAATCTTAATAACGGTGGTGATAGCCAACAGTTATTAAAAGAGCTGGCTTATCTTCGCAATCGTTCGATGACAACTGTGGATTAAAGAGGTGAAAATATGCTGAATTTAAGCGAACAAAGAATCGTCGTCACCGGGGGGGCCGGATTTTTAGGTCGGCAAGTAGTTAATCAATTAATTGCAGCAGGGGCAAATCCCGAAAAAATTACAATTCCTCGGTCTAAAGATTGTGATTTAAGAGTTTGGGAAAACTGTCAACGTTTAGCCAACGAAGAAGATTTAATTATCCATTTGGCGGCCCATGTGGGAGGTATCGGTCTTAATCGGGAAAAACCCGCCGAATTATTCTATGATAATTTGATGATGGGAACCCAATTAATTCACGCTGCCTATCTAGCAGGAGTGCAAAAATTTGTCTGTGTGGGGACAATTTGTGCCTATCCAAAATTTACTCCAGTACCTTTCCGTGAAGACGATTTATGGTCAGGATATCCCGAAGAAACCAATGCGCCTTATGGTATCGCTAAAAAGGCTTTATTGGTACAATTAGAGTCCTATCGTTTGCAGTATGGTTTCAACGGAATTTATCTTTTACCGGTGAATTTATACGGGCCGGAGGATAATTTTGATCCGGGTAGTTCCCATGTAATTCCTGCTTTAATTCGCAAGGTTTATGAGGCACAACAACGGGGGGATAAACAACTTCCTGTCTGGGGAGATGGTAGTCCAACCCGGGAGTTTCTCTACTCCACCGATGCAGCGCGAGGCATTGTCATGGCCAGTCAATTCTATAATGAATCAGACCCGGTTAATCTTGGTACAAATTATGAGATTTCTATCAAAGATTTAGTGGAATTAATCTGTGATTTAATGGGTTTTGATGGCGAAATTGTTTGGGAAATAGATAAACCGAATGGTCAACCGCGACGCTGTTTAGATACAACCCGCGCTCAGGAAAAATTCGGTTTTGTTGCTCAAATGGAATTTAAAGAAGGTTTGCAAAAAACCATTGAATGGTATCGGCAAAACGCCGCCTAGTCTCGATAGCTGGTGTGTTAGATTAATAACTAACACACCAGATTCTTTTAAGCTTACTGACCGGTAAAATCAGAACGAAGGGTTAATTTTAAATCTTCTTTGGGGTTAATTGACAATAATTCCACCGATTCTCCTCGTAATAACCAACCGGCTAATACTTCTAATCCTCCTCCTCGTATAATCTCGCTAACCGGTTGGTCAGAAGTAAAGGAAGCGAGGACAGAAGCGGCGGATTTTCCTAATACTGCACCCTGAATAATTTTATCGGGGTTAACTCCCTTAATTAGCCTTTCTAGACGGGTGAAAACTGCCGAAATAGCATCAATAGATTTTTCTTGGGGTTGACGGGTTTTTAAAAAGATTTTTTGGGATAGAAAACGGGAACCTTGACCATCGGGTTTAATTTCTCCGATAATCTGACTACCATCGGGAATAATTGTCTGTCCTTGGGAGTTCTTAATATTATCGGTTACGGTCAGTGATAAAGAAAAAGTTTCTTGTTTGGTTAAAAGAATTTTTTCCCCCTGCTCGTATTTTACAGGGATATCTGTGCCAGCAGGAATTAATCGATCATTCCCCAAAGGAATCGGTTTAATCTGGTTAATCGGGGCGAATTGACGTGCGATCGCAGGAGTCAAGGAAAGGGAGACCACAACGAAAGAAGCACTTAAAAGCATTGTTAATAGGGTCAGAGGATGATGACGACCCTGCTTTTGAAAATTTAGCATCTTACCCTTGAGTTTCCTAGTGGGAGCGAATTAAAGACAGAGACGAAAGCGGGAAAAAGTTTGTTTCCAAGCAAGAAAATGTGGGAAAAAGGAGAATTTTAGCAAAAAAATGACTGAGATTTTCGAGTAATTGCCAGTTATTAGTTTATTTGGTCTATTGGAACGCCAAAACTCTTGATTTGTCCGCAGTTCTTAGTTTGGCACGGTTAATGGAGAACAAGAACTATTTATGATAGGATTATAGGTTCAATCCTATCAAAAAAAATCACCCGATCGAATTAGAATCTGTGAAAAAATGTAACAATTGTGACAAAAAACTGAAGAAACCTCTGATCGGGTTGCCACCGATCCCAAACTCAGGACAAGGGGTCATCTAAACCTGGCCCCACAGAAACGGCACACCTTCGCTTTCGGTTGAATTAACTCAGCACAATGAGGACAAGGAACCCTATCCCTGTCCTGTGATCGAACAGAAACAGTTCTCTCGCTATTCCAAGTCACGATCAACCCAAAAAGAGCCACTAGCACCCCAACTGCTGGATTAAAGGCCATCATTACAAACCCAAAAATCAGCATACTCAAACCAATAAATTTATCCATAAGCTCCTCTTGTAGATAACCTTGCTCATAAACCCGAACCACCCCCAATGCCTATGAGCCAAATCACACATCGGCCACCCTACCTCAGAAAGATGAGAAATAAGCCAACTAAAGATAGAAATAGAGAGAGTGAAAGATTGCTAGACTCACAGAGGTGGATAGCTAAAAAAGTCTCGCCTCTAACCCCATAATGACACAATTAACTTTAAGTTTTGCGATCAAGTAAGCCAAAAATATTCTCCCCCATCACCCGCGAACCGGATGCTGTTGCTAAAATAATCTTCATAGGGGAGAGCGCGGGAAGTTTCCAAATATCATCCTTTTTGTCCTGTACTTAGGAGTAGATTATGTTTACTAAACTTAATAATTTGTGGAATCAGTTTTTCAGGAGATCAAGAAGGATTAATGATAAACCATTAAATAAAGTAAGTTTATTGGTAATAATAATTGTTGATATTTTCATCTTAGTTAATGTTTTTACAGGATTAGATGATATTAGTAGGTGGCATTTAAGCCCCCAACAAGTATATCCTTGTTACAGCGCATGGCAAAGTTACAAGAAAAATAATAGTCCAGATAGAGATTATGATTTAATTACAACTTTTTTAGTTGATTATAAAAATAATTATCAAGATGAAGAAATAGGACATTTAGGTAAAGTTTCTCCAATTTGTTTGCAATATGCTGATATTAAAAATAAGTTAAATAATAAAGAAAATAAAACTTTATTAAGTAAAATACAAACAAAACAAGATAATATTAATATACTAGAAAATAATAATAGAATTATTAGAAGTCAATATGATTCTACCCTATTAGAGAAAATTGCTGGACAGTCTGCCAACAATTCGATAAACTGGGTAAAAGCGGAAGAGGCAAAACAGAAACTAGAGGAAAATAATAAAAAAATATCAAAAATCAAAGAAGAAATTGTTAAGCTAAAAAATGAACTACTACAAAAACCATCGAGTCAAAATTTACTTGCTTTCATGAGAAATGAAAGTAAATTTAATGATGTGGAAGCTGGTTATAAAAATGCGTCTTTTTGGTATCCTAGCATTCAATTAGGTTTTCAGGTTTTATTTTTAGCACCATTAATAATTATTGCGTTATTAGTGAATCAGTATGCCCAAAGTCGCGGCTATGGTTTAATAGCGTTAATTAGTTGGCATTTATTAGTTATTTTCTTCATTCCTTTAATTTTCAAAGCTTTTGAATTTTTGCAAATTGGTATTATTGCACAATTCATTTTTGATATTATCGGTGCTATCTTTGGAGGTTTAGTATTTTTAGTTCAATATGTTTATATTCTGTTAATCCCTTTGTTCGGTTTTGCTGTTATTAAATTTTTGCAAAAGTTTGTTTTTAATACCAAGTCTCAAGCAGCAAAACGAGTACAAAAATCACAATGTATTAACTGCGCTAAAACGATTAAAAATCAAGATGCTCATTGTCCCCATTGCGGTTATTATCAATATGTAGAATGTCATCATTGCCATGAGTTAACTTATAAAAATTTACCTTATTGTTATCATTGTGGTACTGCACAAACTTATGATAGTTAATAGTCCCCAAGCTACCGAAACGAGCAAAGAGAGAACCGCCACTTTATCAACTAATCAATTATGGATTTACTCGAATACCAAGCCAAGGAAATATTTGCTCAAGTCGGCATCCCCATTTTACCTTCCCAACCAATCCACGAACCGGGGGGACTAAAAAGATTAAACATTCCCTATCCGGTCGTGCTAAAGTCCCAGGTACGAGCGGGAGGACGGGGAAAAGCAGGAGGAGTAAAATTTGTCGCTAATACTATCGATGCGATCGCTGCTGCCCATGCTATCTTTCATTTACCGATCGCCGGAGAATATCCAGAGGTAATCTTAGCAGAAGCCAGGTATAATCCGCAACAGGAGATATTTTTAGCCATTTTACTCGATTATCATCTGCAAAGACCGGTTTTACTCGGTGCGAGTCAAGGGGGGATGGATGTGGACAGTTTACTGGCAACCATGCAAAAAGTGGTCATTGAAGAGAGATTTTCCCCCTATCTCTGTCGGCAATTAGCCGTATCTATGGGTTTAAGAGGGTCTTTGATCGAGTCTATCAGTCAAATTCTCGAAAAAATGTATAGTCTCTTTGTCAGCAAAGATCTCGATATTATCGAGATTAATCCCCTGGGTATCAACGAAACTGGGGAAGTGATGGCCCTAGATGGCAAAATAAGTGTTAATGATGCCGCTTTAGCTAGACATCTCGATCTTCTGGCCCTGACCCCTCCCCAATTACAATCCCCTTGGTCGATAATTGATCAAACCGGCCAAATAGCCGTGATCAGTAATGGCCAGGGTTTGATGTCCACTGTCTGGGATGCCTTGGCAGGCAAAGGGGCAAAACTAGCAGCCTGGCTTATACTGGAGGAAAGACTAGAATTAGAGCAATTAAACGAGCAAATAGAGGCCGGTCTGCAACAATTCCAACTATTGGCCGATTTAAAAGTGGTTATCGTTGATATTGTCAGTTATCCCGACTTTGGCCAAAAAGCGATCGAGACTATTAGCAATTACTACCGCAGTTATAGCCCATTATCACCCAGCCGGGGCAGTGGTGAACGAACGATCCGGGCCACCCGACAGGAAAGACAAACCTTGGAACCCCGATCTTTTCTCAATCCCACCCTACCACAAATAATTTTTCGCGTCCTAGCTGACAGCAAAGCGATCGATCTCAGTCAGAGTTTAGCTGATGTTAACTTTCATTGGTTAGAGTCTTTAGAAGAGGTGGTCACTGCAGCCATTAAATTAGCCTAGAATCAGTGATCAGTTATCAGTTATCAGATGTGAGTTTTCAGTTCACAAGGGACGAATCTAAAACCTTTGACTCTTGCCTTCAGAAGCGGATTACTGTTCACTGATTACTGTTTACTGTTTACTGATTATTGTTTACTGATTACTGAAACAACTCCCAACACTTAATATATGAAATGGACAGATAAAGATCAGATAATTATGCAAGGGATCGATCGACCCCTAGGCAAATATTATGCGGCACGATTGAAAGCTCAGGGAACCTGTTTAGTAGCGGGGGTGGCTAGTGGCCACGGTGGTGAGATAATCGCAGAGATACCAGTGTTTGATCTAGTGGCTGAGGCCGTTGCTGAAGCCGGAGAAATCAAGACCAGTTTAATTTTAGTCCCCCCCAATCAAGTCCTAGATGCGGCCTTAGAAGCGATCGCAGCAGCAATTCCCCAATTAATTATCGTCACCCCCGGAGTTCCCCCCTTGGACCTGGTGGAATTATTAAAGATAGCTAGTACCACCGGAACATTAATTCTCGGCCCCGGCAGCCAGGGTGTGATTATTCCCAATTATCTTTGGTTGGGTATTTGTGAACCGAATTTTTATGAATCGGGGACAATCGGTCTGATCACCCGCGGCGATCGCATAGGGGATGAAGTGGCGAAAACTTTAACAGCAGCCGGTTATGGTGAATCTATGGCGGTAAATTTGGGGACTGACGGCATTATTGGCTCCAATTTGTCCCAATGGTTGCAGGTTTTTGAGGAAGATGACAATACCGAGGCAATTCTCCTCGTCAGTCAGGTGGGAGGAAAGGCCGAAATCGAGGCGGCCAAATATATTGCCTCGGCAATTGAAAAACCAGTGATTGCCTATCTTGTCGGGTTAAATGCAGCGATTGAAACCAATTTCGGCGATACAGAAACAATTATTTCTAACCAACTTTCCTACTCTGTTGCCGCTAAGAATACCAGAAAAGATAGCTTACGTCATTTTCAAGAAGCTGGGGTGACAGTGGTAGAAAAATTAGCCGATTTACCTGCCTCTTTAGCTAAAGTCTTGTCCTGAATTTGACCCCATTGCTCCAATAATATTTATAATCAGACAATATTCCGTCAAAATAAGCACCTAACAGGATGTTTCACCCCATCCAGGGGATTTTCGATGACAATTCCTGAGAGCTACTATATCATGGTAGATCACCTGTGATTCCTCAGACCGGCCAAGATAAAGACGGCAACAGGCAAAAATTAGGAAAAATCAGCGACAATCGAAACGGCAAGATCAAAAAAAATTCTATTCTAGATTGACCCTTTCAGCAGACCAACTATCCCACCCTTCTAGACAACGACCCTAAGGATAACTTCTATGGCGCAACAAAATAACCTAAAAACCGACAATATACACCAAATCGATCCCTATTGGGGTCCCCCATGGCTCGTAGAGGAACGGGACGCTTGCGGAGTCGGTTTTATTGCCGATGTGCGCGGTTCCGGCAGCCATCAACTAATTGAACAGGCCCTTTTAGCCTTAGGTTGTTTGGAACACCGGGGAGGCTGCAGCGCCGATCAGGATTCCGGGGACGGTTCTGGTATGATGACCGCTATCCCCAGAGATGTCCTCGCTCCTTGGTTCGCCGAAAATGGCTTAAATATGCCAGAATCTGAGCGACTAGGGGTGGGTATGGTCTTTCTTCCCCAAGCGGCCCAAGAACGAGCCGACGCTAAAGCACACATCGAGGAAATTGTCAATAAATATAATATTAAGATTTTAGGTTGGCGTGCTGTTCCCGTCCGTCCCCAAGTCCTCGGAAGACAAGCAAGGGAAAATCAACCCTACGTCGAGCAAATTCTGGTTACTTCCCCCGATTTAGCTGGTTCTCAATTCGATCGCCTACTCTATATTGCCCGTTCTGAAGTCGGTAAGCAACTGGCCGATGATTTCTATTTCTGTTCCTTTTCCTGTCGCACCATTGTCTATAAAGGGATGGTACGGGGCGAAATCCTGCGAGAATTCTATCTAGACCTGCAAAATCCCGCCTATAGCAGTCAATTCGCTATTTATCACCGACGTTTTAGCACCAATACCCAACCGAAATGGCCTCTCGCTCAACCGATGCGTTTATTGGGTCATAACGGCGAAATTAACACCCTTTTGGGCAATATTAACTGGATGTCGGCCCGGGAACCCGCTTTAGAAACGGAAGGTTGGACCCACGAAGAATTACAATCCCTGACTCCCATTGTTAACCCCGCTAACAGCGACTCCTATAACCTCGATAGCGCCCTAGAATTATTGGTGAGAACCGGCCGCAGTCCCCTAGAAGCGGCTATGATCCTAGTGCCGGAGGCCTACAATAATCAGCCGGATTTACAGAATTATCCCGAAATTATCGACTTCTACGAATACTATAGCGGTTTACAGGAACCCTGGGACGGTCCAGCTTTACTGGTCTTCAGTGACGGGGGAATCGTCGGCGCTTGTTTGGACCGCAACGGTTTGCGACCGGCCCGTTATAGCATTACTAACAACGGTTATATCGTCGTTTCCTCGGAAGCGGGAACTATTCCCCTCGATGAAACCACCATTATGGAAAAAGGTCGTCTCGGCCCCGGTCAAATGATCGCGGTGGACCTAGAAAAAGGCGAAATTAAGCGTAATTGGCCGATTAAACAGGAAATTGCCCGCTCTAATCCCTACGGTGAATGGGTGAAATCCCAACGCACCTTGATTGACAAAGAAACAGCGATAGACATTCCCACCCCTAGTAATCTCCTTCCCCTGCAAACCGCTTTCGGTTATACTGCCGAAGATGTGGATATGATTATCGTCCCCATGGCAGAACAGGGAAAAGAACCGACTTTCTGTATGGGTGATGACACTCCCCTAGCAGTCCTCTCCAGTAAACCCCATCTTCTCTACGATTACTTTAAACAACGTTTTGCCCAAGTTACTAACCCCCCCATCGATCCTTTACGCGAAAGTTTAGTCATGTCCTTGACTATGTATCTAGGACGACGGGGCAATATCCTTAAATTAGGGGTTGATGACGCACATTTACTGAAATTAGACTCTCCTCTGCTCAATAATGCGGAATTAGTCAAAGTTAAAACCTCTAGCTACAAAACAGCCGAACTTTCTACCCTTTATGATCTGACCACCGGACCGGGGGGATTAGAAACCGCGATCGCTAATTTGTGCGCTGAGGCCGCCAAGAAAGTAGCATCGGGAGCAGAAATTTTAATTCTCAGTGACAGGACTGCTTCTATTGACGAAAAAACTAGCTATATTCCCCCTTTATTAGCTGTTGGTGCCGTCCATCATCACCTGATTCGCTCACACTTGCGTTTAAAAGCTTCGATCGTGATCGACACGGCCCAATGTTGGAGTACCCATCACTTCGCTTGTCTAATTGGTTATGGCGCTTCCGCAGTCTGTCCCTATCTGGCCCTAGAAACGATCGCCCAGTGGTGGATCGAGCCAAAAACCCAGAAATTGATGGAAAACGGCAAATTAGAAGCTATTAGCCTCGAAAAAGCCCTAATTAATTACCGCAAATCCGTAGAAGCAGGATTACTGAAAATCCTCTCGAAAATGGGTATTTCTCTCCTATCTTCCTACCATGGGGCGCAAATTTTTGAGGCGATCGGATTATCGGCAGATTTAGTTAAACTAGCTTTTAACGGTACTACCAGTCGCGTCGGGGGTTTAAGCATTGCTGAGGTGGCCCAAGAAGCGATCGCATTCCACAGTAAAGCTTTCCCCAATCTTACCGCTAAAAAACTAGAAAACTACGGTTTTGTCAACTACCGTCCGGGGGGAGAATACCACATGAATTCCCCGGAAATGGCGAAAGCACTCCATAAAGCCGTGGCTGCTCACTCCCAAGGTGAAGGATATGACCATTACGAAACCTATCGTCAAATCTTGCAGCAAAGACCTGTCACCGCTTTACGCGATTTATTAGAATTTAACAGCGATCGAGCTTCAATTGCCATCGAAGAAGTAGAATCGATCGAAAGTATCCTGCAACGCTTCTGCACAGGGGGAATGTCCCTCGGTGCCTTGGGCCGGGAAGCACACGAAACCCTAGCGATCGCCATGAATCGCATCGGAGGTAAGTCCAATTCTGGAGAAGGGGGAGAAGATCCGATCCGTTACACCAGCTTAAGCGATGTGGATGTAGAAGGACATTCCGTGACCATGCCCCATCTAAACGGCTTAAAAAACGGTGATACGGCTAATTCTGCCATTAAACAGATAGCTTCGGGTCGTTTTGGAGTCACTCCCGAATACTTAATGAGTGGAAAACAGCTAGAGATTAAAATGGCCCAGGGAGCAAAACCGGGAGAAGGAGGTCAATTACCCGGGAAAAAAGTCAGTTCCTATATTGCCATGTTACGGCGATCGAAACCGGGAGTAACTTTGATTTCTCCCCCTCCTCACCACGATATCTACTCGATCGAAGATTTAGCGCAATTAATCTACGATTTACACCAAATTAACCCCCGGGCCAAAGTTTCCGTCAAATTAGTGGCCGAGATCGGTATCGGCACAATTGCGGCCGGAGTTGCCAAAGCTAACGCTGATATTATCCAGATTTCCGGCCACGATGGTGGTACAGGTGCATCACCCCTAAGTTCGATCAAACACGCGGGTAGTCCCTGGGAATTGGGAGTAACGGAAGTGCATCGGATGTTAATGGAAAATCAACTGCGTCATCGGGTGATTTTGCGTGCAGATGGGGGACTGAAAACCGGTTGGGATATCCTCATGGCTGCCGTGATGGGTGCGGAGGAATTCGGGTTTGGTTCCATTTCCATGATTGCCGAAGGGTGTATCATGGCCCGCGTCTGTCACACGAATAATTGCCCTGTGGGAGTCGCTACCCAGCAGGAACGTCTCCGCACTCGTTTTCCAGGAATTCCCGCTCATGTGGTCAATTTCTTTACTTTGGTGGCCGAGGAAACGCGGCAATTATTGGCGAAATTAGGCTATCACAGTTTAAATGAGGTGATTGGCCAGGCAGATCTGTTAAAAGTGCGCTCCGATGCTCGTTTAACTAAGACAGAATCCCTCAATCTCGATTGTTTGTTGAATTTACCCGATGGCCGCAGCGATCGCTCTTGGTTGCAGCACGAGGAAGTACATAGTAACGGTGCTGTTCTCGATGACGATATTCTAGCCGATAGCGAGATTAAACAGGCGATCGAGCAACAGGGAACCGTCAGCAAAACCTACAGGATTGTCAATACCGATCGCTCTGTCGGGGCGAGAATTGCGGGGGTAATTGCCCAAAAATACGGTAATGATGGCTTTGAAGGCGAAATTAAGCTCAATTTCCAGGGTGCGGCTGGTCAAAGTTTCGGAGCATTTAATTTACCCGGTGTCAATCTCCATTTAGAGGGAGAAGCTAACGATTATGTGGGTAAAGGCATCTACGGCGGCGAAATTGTCATCTTACCTCCCCAAAACGCCAATTATCAGCCTGAAGATAACGCTATTATCGGTAATACCTGTCTCTACGGGGCCACCGGTGGGGTATTATACGCTAATGGTCGCGCTGGTGAACGCTTTGCTGTCCGCAATTCCACTGCGAAAGCGGTTATCGAAGGGGCCGGGGATCACCTCTGTGAATATATGACCGGTGGGGTAATTGTCGTGCTTGGTTCCGTCGGTCGCAACGTCGGCGCCGGGATGACGGGAGGATTAGCTTATATTCTTGATCCGTCCCTACCGGAGAAACTTAACCCCGAAATTGTCAAGATTCAACGGGTTGCCACGGCTGCCGGTGCGGAACAGTTAAAATCTTTAATTGAGGCCCATGTAGAACGCACTAATAGCCCCAAAGGTAAGTTAATTTTAGCTAATTGGGATAGCTATCTCGGTCAATTCTGGCAAGTGGTCCCTCCCTCGGAAGCGGATAGTCCCGAAGCGCAAATTAGCGCGGAGAAAACCTTAACTTCGGTGTAATTTCTTTGGGGTGCGTTACTCTTGGTTAACGCACCCATTGATTAATTTTTTGACTGCGGAGTTGATTAATGGTTATGCTGCCCATCCCCACCACCTATACTAGCTATACCCAAGCACAGGAACATTTTCTTCAGGTTTTAGAACAAGTAGAACTGGGAAACTCGATCGTTATTGTCCAACGTCAGGGTCATCATGATGTGGCCTTGATTGCTGCTGAAGTTTATCTTTTGCGCTCTCCAGCTAACGCTCAACGACTTTTTCAGTCCTTAAATTGGTCACAAGAAAGATTATCTCAGACAGCTGCCACCACTTCTCTAGAAGAATTACGTCAAGAATTGGAGACCGAGATTGAGCAAGAAAAAGCCGCAGAAGTCTGAAACCGAAATTGTGCGAGTTTTTACTCAATTATGCCTAATCTAGTATCTCCAAATTGATTATATGGGGACATATTAACCTTAATTATTTAGACTACAGTTTTTATCGCTGCATAAGTCGGAACATTTGCTAAAATTTAGGATATATTCACTTTGGCTATCTTTGGTGTCATAATTTGGCAATGACAAACGAAAAACTCAGATTTATCGATCTTTTTGCTGGTATTGGAGGATTTAGATTAGCTTTCGAGAGCGTTGGTTATGACTGTGTATATTCTTGTGAAATAGACGAAAACTGTCAAAAAGTATATTTCAATAATTTTCAAGAAATTCCCGATCAAGATATTAGAAAAATTGCTATCCACGACCTCCCTGATTTTGAAGTGTTGACAGCAGGATTTCCCTGTCAACCCTTTAGCATTTCTGGAAAACGAGCTGGATTTAGAGATACAAGGGGAACTCTATTTTTTCACATCTGCGAAATAGTCAAATTAAAGCAAGATACAAGCAATCAATCAATATTTAGCATCTTCTTAACCTGATCTAGAGAATAAGTTTGACTATCTTTTTCTTCTTCTTTTGCTTGTATTAAATCTTCCAAATCCTCTAAGTCTTCTAAGATTTCTTTAATTTTCATAAACTCCTCATAAGTTAAAACAGCAAATTCTTTTTTGCCATTTTTGATTAAGAATTCAGGATGTAATTCAATCATTGTTTTCTCCTTAATTTAATTGTAGATATTTTGTCGATGTTTAACACGATAAATCACTAAAGTTATTTCTTCAACCTCAAATAGAATTCGATAGTTACCCACCCTTAAGCGATAATTAGGCGTAAAATTCTTTAATTGCTTGACATCTCCTTGTAAATTATCCTTCATTGCTTCAATTTTAGCCATAATTCTAGTCCGATCTTGAGAAGAAAGTTTTTCTAAGTCTTTGATAGCTTTAGGCTTGAATTGAATTTGATATTTCACATTATACCTCTTGCATAAATCAGAGAAATTGAAGATTTCTAATTTTGGATTTTGGATTGAGGGATTTAGGACTTTTACCAGAAATCTATTAATTGTACCTCAATCAGGTTGAGGTGGGCTATCAAGCTCAAATAAAACAGCTTATAGTGATGGGGAAACCCCACTTATATATTATGTTCCAAGGCAGAGCCTTAGAACAAGCAGTAGTAGGACAAAATTAACTTCTTGGTTAGCACAGACACCCATGCACTCATACAAGAGCCTTTGAGGGTTCAAAAACAGCCCAAATAAGGATTAAATAGCATAAAATATGTAAATAGACGGCTCTCCCAGCTTTGGTGGGTAAAATGTATTCTAAGATACATTTCTCCTAGCGAGGGGGTGGAACGAACCACAAAGACACAAAGGACACAAAGATCGATCGATCCTATGTCAATTAAACTTATCACACAGAACCTAG
>NZ_JAPZSS010000132.1:0-12250 GCF_027532015.1 Microcystis sp. LE19-131.1A
CACCTACTCTTAAGGGTAATTATGATACTTCTGGCTCTGCTAGGGATGTGCAAGTAGTCGGTAACTACGCTTACGTAGCTGATGAAGGCTATGGCTTGCAGATTCTTGATGTTAGTGACTTTACTAATGCACAAACTGTTACTCTTTCTATTTCTCCCAGTAGCGTGACAGAAGACGGGACAACAAATCTGGTTTATACCTTCACCCGTTCTGGTGTAACAACCAATGCTTTAACCGTCAATTACACCCTCGGAGGGACAGCTACCCTTAATACCGACTACACTCGTACAGGGACTACCAATACTGTCACCTTCGCAGCCGGTTCATCCACTGCGACTGTAACAGTTGACCCCACTGCTGATACTACAGTTGAACCCGATGAAACCGTCGCTTTAACCCTCGCGACCGGGACAGGATATACAGTAGGTACTCCTAACGCAGCTACGGGAACAATTAATAATGATGATACCAGTGTCACTCTTGCTGTTTCTCCCAGTAGTGTGACAGAAGACGGGACAACAAATCTGGTTTATACCTTCACCCGTTCTGGTGTAACAACCAATGCTTTAACCGTCAATTACACCCTCGGGGGGACAGCTACCCTTAATACCGACTACACTCGTACAGGGACTACCAATACTGTCACTTTCGCTGCTGGTTCATCCACTGCTACCGTAATCGTTGACCCCACTGCTGATACTACAGTTGAACCCAACGAAACTGTTATTTTAACCCTCGCGACCGGGACAGGTTATACCGTAGGTACTCCTAACGCAGCCACGGGGACAATTAATAATGACGACTTTTCCCAACTCTCCATCAACGACATCACCGTGGTGGAAGGTCAAAATAGTAATGCAATCCTCACTGTTACTGTCAATAACCCCAATCCACAACAAATTACTGTCAACTATACCACTGCACCCATTGATGCTACCGCTAATGTAGATTACACTAGCCAGACAGGAACCCTCACCATTGCACCTAATACTTCCACCGCTAGTATTAGCATTCCCATCCTTAATGATAATCTCAATGAACCTGATGAAGTCTTTACCGTAACCCTGTCAAATCCGGTTAATGCTACCATCAATCCCGACGAAGCAATTGGACAAGTAATTATTACTGACACCCTACAAAGCAGCATTAAGTAGTCATGCAAAATAAATTTCCTAGTGAAGACAGGCAAGAGGCAATAGGCAAGAGGCAAAAGCTTGATCGAAATGTGTAATTAATTTTGCTTAGGTACTTACTAGAACCTTACCCAATAATGTCGAAAACCTCAGACTAATTGGCAGTAATCATATTAACGGTACAGGTAACGCTGGTGACAATAAAATTACCGGAAATAGCGGTAACAATATCCTCGCTGGTGCTAATGGTAACGATATTTACTGTTTCAATGCTTCAACCCCATTAGGAAGCGATACCATCCAAGAAACTACCACCGGCGGTATCGATACCCTCGACTTTACTGGGACAAATACCGCAGTACGAGTTAACTTAGGGATTACCACTGTCCAAACCGTCGTCACCAATAATCTAAAATTGACTTTTTCGGCAAATAACACCATCGAAAATATTATTAGCGATAGCGGTAATGACCGACTAACCGGGAATAGCCTTAATAATACTCTAACTGGTGGTGGTGGCAACGATCAATTAACCGGTCAAGACGGAAACGATAGTTTAATTGGTGGTTTTGGTGATGATTTACTCACTGGTGGTAATGGTAGCGATAATTTTATCTTCAACAGTAGTAATTTAGGCATCGATGCCATCAGCGATTTCACCCCCGGCAGCGATAAAATAGTATTAAGTAAAGCCATATTTACCGCCTTACAAAGTGTCATTGGCAATGGCTTCAGTCAACTGGCTGAATTTGCCAGCGTCGCTGACGATGATTTAGTCGCCACTAGCAGTGCTTTTATCGTTTACAGTACCAGTAGTGGCAGTATCTACTACAATCAAAATGGTAGTGCTGCTGGCTTAGGAAGTGGCTCTGAATTTGCCAATTTGTTGACTGTTCCTACCCTGATAGCGGCTGATTTCACACTGATAAATTAACCTAGCCACACAGAGAAAAAGGGTTTCTTGAAGAAACCCTTTTTCTGGACTTGTGTTAAGGGTTACAGGTTCACCCATAGACTGACATCGAAAACAAAACACCCCAAGAGAGCGAGAGAGCAAAAACGAGGAAAATATTAAGAATTGTGTAAAAAGCTTGACAAATAGGCAAAAGTGCAGTATTCAAAACCGAGGACTAAGCTAACCGGTGGATAGGATGCACAATCAGCATTCAGGTCTTGATTCGGTAGGGCCAGCACTCAAATTAATATCCGCACCCATAGAGAAAAGGTTATATAAATCTAACTAATCATTGACTTGAGTAATTGGTATTTTACAAATCCCTGAAAGCAAGTCACCATAGGAATTAAGCAAATGCAGTTCCGCATCAAATCCTGTGGGAGATAGAAATTATGGTTGCTTTAATCACCCCAAAACCGGCTAAAACCAGCCGTTTAACCACACAAATCCAAGAAATCGCCGAAAATACCTTTACCCTGCGCTGTTTGGATTGGGACCGCGATCGCTTTGATATCGAATTTGGTTTAGAAAACGGTACCACTTATAACTCTTTTGTTATTCAAGGGGAAAAAACCGCTCTCATTGATACATCTCACCGCAAATTCGATCGCCTTTATCTGGAGGAATTAACTAAACTAATCAACATCAATCATCTTGATTATTTAATTATCAGTCACACCGAACCCGACCACAGTGGTTTAGTCAAAGAAGTTTTAGAATTAGTCCCAGAAGTTACCGTGGTGGGGGCAAAAGTTGCCATGCAATTCCTCGAAAACATGGTACACAGACCCTTTAAACAGTTAATAGTTAAAAGTGGTGATACTTTAGATTTAGGTAATGGCCATGTTTTAGAATTTGTTGCGGCCCCTAATCTTCATTGGCCTGATACTATCTTCACTTTTGATGCTAAAACTGCCACCCTTTTTACCTGTGATGCCTTCGGAATGCACTTTTGTGACGATCAAACCTATGATCGAGAAAAAGACCTGCTAGAAGGCGATTTTCAAACCTATTATGACTGTCTGATGCGACCGAATGCTCGTTCGGTTTTAGGGGCAATTAAAAGGATCGAGAAATTTGAGATTAATCTCATTGCCACCGGTCACGGACCCCTATTAAAACACCATATTTCTGATTGGGTGGGACGCTATCAAACTTGGAGTCAAGAACAAACTTCTGCTGATACTTTAGTGACTGTATTCTTTACCCAAGATTACGGACAAAGCGAACATTTAGCTACTATGATTAGTCAGGGTTTGACTAAAACTGATGTGGTGACAGAATTAGTCGATATGAATAATGCTGATCCCCACGAAGTCAGAGAATTGATCAATCAATCTAAGGGAGTTATCATCGGAATGCCTCCCCAATCTTCCCCGATTAACCAGACGATTTTAAGCACGATTATTGCTTCAATTAATGGCAAACAAGCGGTAGGATTATTTGAGTCAGGAGGTGGGGAAGATGAACCAATTTTCCCCTTAAGAAATAAATTACAGGAAATCGGGGCGATCGAAGCTTTTCCTCCTCTTTTAGTTAAAGACAATACCAATCAATCCCTCGATTTAATTGCCGATGAAGCAGGAACCGAACTCGGCCAATGGTTAAGCCGAGAAAAAACAATTAAACAAATTAAATCGATTAATAACGACTTAGAAAAGGCTCTAGGACGTATTAGCACCGGATTATACCTAATTACTTCCCAAAAAGCCGATTTATCTAGTGCCATGATTGCCTCTTGGGTGACACAAGCAAGTTTAAATCCTTTAGGTGTGGCGATTGCAGTGGCTAAAGATCGGGCAATGGTATCCTTTTTACAGCCTAGCGATACCTTTGTTTTAAATGTTTTGGCTGAGGATAATTACCAGAAATTAATGAAACATTTCCTCAAGCGTTTCTCTCCCGGTGCCAATCGTTTTGAAGGCATTAAAACCTATACTGCTAACAATGGATCACCAATTTTAGCCGATGCCTTGGCTTACATAGAATGTCAAGTAACCAGTCGTTTAGATTGCGGCGATCATTGGGTAGTTTATTGTACTGTTAATAGCGGACGAGTTGCCCGTTTAGATACCTTAACTGCTGTCCATCATCGCAAAGTTGGCAACCATTATTAACAGTTAACAGTTAACAGTTATCAGTTATCAGTTATCAGGAGGCAGGAGATTATTTTTATTTATTCTTCCCATCACCCTACTTGCCCACTTTCCTAACACCAAATTCTATCAATCTTAGGAGCAATAAAATGTACGAACCAATTAAAAATCCTTCCCCAATGATGGTGCGAGTAGTGCAAGTCTTAGAAATGATTCAAGATTTAATTGTCATTTCTCTCTGTATTGGTTTATTTAGCTTTATGGTGTTAGAAGTGAGAGAAATGTTTATGTCGCTGCTGCCACCGATTCAATTTCGGATTATTACCGCCGATATTTTATTCCTCTTAATTCTAGTAGAATTGTTCCGATTGTTAATTATTTATTTGCAAGAAAAACGAGTTTCTATCGGTGTTGCTGTGGAAGTTTCGATCGTCTCGGTTTTGCGAGAATTAATTGTCAGAGGAGTCCTAGAAACTAATTGGACACAAGTATTAGCCGCCTGTGCTTTTCTAATAGTTCTCGGCACATTAATGGTATTAAGAGTTTGGCTTCCTCCCACCTTTGAAGGTATCGATCCCGAACAAAAAGTTTCTGAACGTTATCGTCAACATTTAGTTAAAGACTTAACTGAAATAAACAGCAAAACTTAATCAGTTATCAGTTATCAGTTATCAGTTATCAGTACAACTAATAACCAAATTAACAACTATGACCACTACTACCTTAATTGCTAATACTGCTATCAATAATCGCCCCCGCGATGTTCAAACCGCCGAAATTGCCGATCAAACTTGGGTTTTTCGCTCGCGTACTTGGGACAGATTAAAATTTGAAATAGAATATGCTCGTCAACGGGGAACCACCGCGAATTCCTATCTTATCCGGGGCGATAAAACCGCCTTAATCGATCCTCCCGGAGAATCCTTCACCGAAATTTATTTAGAAGAAATTCGTCAATATGTCCCCTTACATCGTCTTGATTATCTAATTCTCAGTCACGTTAATCCTAACCGTATCGTCACTTTAAAGGCATTATTAGCCGAAACCCATCAAATCACCATCCTCTGTTCTAAAGCTGCCGTCAATACCCTGAAAAATGCCCTGCCTGATGCCCAAATTTTGGGCATACGAACCGATGAAATCCTTGATTTAGGGCAGGGTCATCAACTCAGTTTTATTAATGTCCCTACCCCCCGCTGGCCTGATGGAATCTGCACTTTTGACCAAAAAACCCAAATTTTATACAGCGATAAATTCTTTAGTGTGCATCTGTGCAGTGACGATATTTGGGATAAAAATTGGAAAGAATTAGACGCAGATCGTCGTTATTATTTTGATTGTCTCCATGCCGTGCAATCTAAAACAGTAGAAACAGCCCTCGACAAAATTAAAGAATTTCCCGCCCAATATTATGCACCTGCCCACGGTCCGATAATTCGTTATAGTCTTAGTCGTCTTGCCCACGATTATCGCTATTGGTGTCAAGAACAAAAAACTCGACCCCTACAAGTGGCTTTATTATATGCTTCTGCCTACGGAAATACTGCCACCCTAGCCCGCTCGATCGAACGAGGATTATTGGAAAATGATCTGGCCGTAGAATCAATAAATTGTGAGTTTGCCACCCCCGCCGAAATTAGTCAAGCGATCGAAAATTGTGATGGATTTATTATCGGTTCTCCCACCTTAGCTGGTCACGCTCCTACCCAGATTCAAACCGCTTTAGGAATCGTTCTTTCCACGGCAGCAAAAACTAAATTAGCTGGGGTTTTTGGTTCCTACGGTTGGAGTGGGGAAGCGGTAGATTTAATTGAAACTAAACTCAAAGATGCCAATTATCGCCTCGGTTTTGAGTCTTTGCGCGTGCGTTTTAGCCCCACAGAAAGCAGTTTACAAGCAGGTTATTCAGCCGGAGAAACTTTTGCCCAGACCTTGAAAAAAACCAAAAAATTGCGGGTTCCCCAACAGGGAATGACCGAAACACAAATCGATCGCACTGCCCAGGCCGTTGGTCGGATCGTCGGTTCCCTTTCTGTTCTCACCACTCGTCAGGGCGAGGATCAGGCTGGTTTCCTGACCTCTTGGGTATCCCAAGCCAGTTTTAACCCCCCAGGGCTAATTATCGCCGTTGCTGACGAACAAGCCGCCGATCGCCTAATTAACTCCGGAACCGTCTTCACCTTGAATATTCTCAAGGAAGGGCGCAATTTACGCCGCCATTTTTCCAATTGCATCAAATCCGGCAGCGATGTCTTTACGGAATTAGAAACCCAAGTCGGGGAAAATGGCTGTCTGATTTTAAGCGAAAGTCTCGCCTATCTGGAGTGTACGGTCAAAGAGCGACAACTCTGCGGCGATCGCTGGTTAGTCTATGCCACGGTCGAGCGGGGTCAAGTTTTGGATGGTAACGGTGTCACCGCCATCGGTCATCGCAAATCTGGTAGTCAGTATTAAAACTGGACTAACGGGGCAAAGTTCCTGACTTTCCCCGTGTAATCAGCCTAGATTTCTGGGAAACGAATGTTATGTTATTATCTAAGGCTGTCCGACCGGGCCATTTTGTCTTTGTTTCCCCATGAAAAAATTGCCGCTAATCCTATCGGTGGGGAGTGTCGCTTTATTGTTGGTGGGATGTCCAGCTTCTGACCAAGCTAATCAATCCCCACCGATTACCCAAGAAACCCCCACCCCCTCTCCCAGTCCCCCGGCTGCCCAACCACCCGCCTTTAGCAATACTAGGCAACCGGCTACCGAACCAGCCACCCCCAGGATACCTGGATTGATTCCCGCCACCGATCCCGACCAAAAACGGGCAGAAATTAATCGCGGTCGCAGGGATCCCTTTGCCCCCTTTCCCGTACAACCAAATATTACAATCACAGTGGCGGAAGAACCCCCGGCTGGGACTCCGGTGGGTACCGCACCCGCACCAATGGGCAATCCTCCCACCCCCAGACCACCGATAGTGAAAGGGCCGCCACCACCACCGCAACCGACGGAAGCGGAAGAAGTGCAAGTATCGGGCATTCTCCGGTTGCCTACCACTCCTATGGCGATCGTGAAAGCCCCCGGAGAAGCCACGGAACGTCGAGTTATCCCCGGTTCTACCCTCTCTAATGGTTTAATTTTAGTTAAAGCGATCAATACTAATCCCGATAACCCCTCTATTGTCTTAGAACAATACGGTCAAACTATTACCCGTCGTTTAGGGGATGGTGTCCCCGAACCCGCCGCCGCACCGCAAGCCTCGATCAGCTATAATATTTCCGAATCAGGAGAATAAAACCCGTGCGATCGATTGCTATTCAACAAAAACAAACCATTATTTATCCCCAAATGCCCTTGGCTATCTATCGAGAATTAGCCAGCCATTTACAACAGGTTCAAGGTGTGGAAACCCATCTCACCCCCCAGCAGTTCCAACAATTCGATTATCACCAAAGTCAGATCGGTAGTCTAGAAATTAACTATACCGAGACTTTTCAGGAAAGCGATCGCCCTCTGGTCACGGCAATTCTCGGTTATTATGCCCAACGTCACGGCTCCTATCAGCTTTCCTAAGCTTTCTCTCCTCACCTTTTCCCCGATTACCGACTTTCTTCTTAAAAACTAAAGGTATTTTATAGGATTTATCTTAATGCTGGGGATGATGCCAAATCTCGTCATACTTCATCTAAACTTAAGTAGGGTTTGCGGCAAAAAGTACGGGCGAAGCATTCGGATAGAAAATCTACGGTTTCACCGATAGGTTATTGCCCGAATGCTTCGCCCCTACAGGACGTAGGGTTCATTCATGAATCAACCCTACCTTTTATAAAAATTAAAATCTTTCTGATTTTAAGCCACCGACGACCAGTGGTAGTCACTGATAACTGATAACTGATAACTGATAACTGATAACTGAAATGACCCTACCCAATTCCCTAGAAGAAACGATCCTGCAAGCGAAAGCCGCCACTCAACTGGCTCTAGAATCGGGAGCTAGACGCATACAAGTGGAATTAGTTATCCCAGAAATTGCTCTACAAGCGCAAGCTTTAGCCCTTGATTTTACCTCTATTTTTGACGGTTATGGTTCTGGTTTAAGGGTAATTTTTCCCGATACTGGAGCCGCCATGTTAGCTCGACGGGATTGGGGAGAAACAGTTTTTCAACTGGGAGATTTAGGTAGTCGTTTTATTCCCGTCGAAAACAAAATTAAGCCCGAAGATGAAGCTTTTTTAGTTGTTTGTCCCTCCTCGGTGGAGATTAATTCCGTAGAAAAACTCTGTTACCTTGCCGAAGATCGCCCCGTAGTTCTTCTGATTCCTCAATTAGAAGATGTATCGGTGGTGGGTATCGGTTACGCAGCCCGACAATTGCGAGAAAGATTTTTAAGTATCCTAGAAAGTTGTTATTATTTTCGTCCCTTGGAATCAGCGATCGTGTATCGTTCCTATCCTTCCATGTGGCAAGTTTGGCTAGAAAAAGAAGACGGTTACGAGTTAATTTCCGAACAGTCCACTAAACCCATGGGCGAAGCTTTAGAAAATCTGATTCTGAAAGCTTCTAGTAATACTCCTAATGATGGTTCTAATCCTGCTAACAAAGCCAAAAAGTCGGGTTTATTTGCCACTATGGGACGCTTCTTAAAAGCATTACAACAGTGACATACTCCCCCCGTCAAGCTACGCTGTGACGGGGGATTATTTCCCCATTGCTGTTAGAAATTCCTTGCTTCGACAGATTGACCTCGATTGCAACTTTTGTTCTTTTATTTTAACCGATCATTTGGCAATGCTATAATAAGATTAGTCGGTAGTTTCCCTAGAGGTAAACTTTTATGATCATCAATAAGCGAGAACTCAAACAAGCCTTAAATCGGGTGTACTTGAAAATCAAGCCTGATACTGAAACAATTCAGGTTTTTCAAGCTAATTTGACGCGCTTGTTGGAGCAATGTGACAGCAAAAAGTCGGAAGAGTTTAATAAAAATTTGCTGATAGATTTTTTAAAAAATACCTATTATACTGATCGCTATTTTATCAATACAAAAGAGCGCATTGATCTGGTGATTCATAATAACCAGGATGTTAAAAGTCCAGTGGGGGTCATTTTTGAGACTAAGAAACCTACTCGGACAATAAATGCAGAAATGCCAAGACTGGATAATCTCAACACTAAGGCTTTTCAGCAGTTAGTTTTATATTTTCTCCGCGAAAGGGTGACGGATAAAAATCTTGAGATTAAACACTTGATCGTGACAAATATTTATGAGTGGTTTATTTTCGATGGCAAGATTTTTGAGGAGTTATTTTTTGCTAATAAGGCTCTAGTTAACCAGTTTTGCGATTTTGAAGCCGGGAGACTGAGTAGTACGAAAACGGATTTTTTCTATCAACAAATTGCCGAACCAGCGATCACTAAAGTTATTGAGCAAATTAAATTTACTCATTTTGATCTGCGAGATTTGGAAAATTTAGATTTGCTTGATATTTACAAGATTCTTTCGCCAGAACATTTACTTAAGTTACCTTTTGTTAATGATAGCAATACTTTAAATAAGCCTTTTTATAATGAGCTTTTGTATATTATCGGTTTGACGGAAATTAAGGATAAAGGGAAGAAGTTAATCGGACGAATGAAAGAAGGCGATCGCTGTGATGGTTCCCTGATTGAAAATGCGATTAGTCGGTTGGATAGTCTAGATAAAATTGCACAATTAAAAAATCCTGAAGAGTTTGGAACTAAAAAGTTAGCGGAGGATACTCAAAAACAAAAGCAAATTGTGCAGGCAATTATTCAAGAACTCAAAATTTATGAAGAATTAAATCATTATCAACTTAAATCCCAGCGAGTGCGTCAGGAAATTGCTGATCTTGCCCAAAATGCGATCAATTTTGAAACCTACCTACAGAGCTATTTTGCTCTTTTTCAATTATTGATAGAAGAAGTGATAAAGGTGGAGCAGGAGTTTTATGCAACGGTCGGAGAAATTAAATATTTAGGGCTTGCTGAATAAATGTGAAATGTAGGCAAGGTAAGGGTTTTGTGGCTTTTCTCGCGAAACAGGTGCAAGATTTTGAGAGAATCGTCGTTCAAAACCTTGCGTCTTCATCAGCCCGCGTCCTGTAGGGGCGAAGCATTCGGTCAATAACCTATCGGTGAAACCGTAGATTTTCTAACCGAATGCTTCGCCCGTACTTTTTCAGCAAACCCTATTTAGTAGATAATATTTTTCAACCTCAACCTGAGATGTTGGAGATAGAAGATTGTGAAATAATTTCTGAGTTTTTTCTCGATTTTATGGTGACGGTTTACGAGAAAGAATAAAGATTAAAAGACGCATTTCTCTATTCCCAGTCGCAGGATAATCTATAGCAATTCTTGGAGCTATGAGGTACAATGGAAAGCAAATAGACAAATAATAGAACTTACCAGCTTCCTATGAGACCCTATTCCGTAGATTTTCGCCAAAAAATTATCGATGTCTGGAAGAAAGAAAAAATTTCCATTCGAGGACTAGCCCAGAGATTTGACGTGGCTAAAAGCTTTATTCAGAAGTTATTGAAGCAACATAAAGAAACAGGAGATATCCGTCCTCGTCCGCAAGGGGGAAGTCCGCCAACCAAGTTAAATAGTGAACAACTGATAATTTTAATAGAAATCATCGAAGCTAACAATGATGCAACTCTCGAAGAATTATCGGACTTACTGTATGAAAAGACACAGGTGAAAGTCAGTAGAGCCACCCTGGGGCGGCTTACGCAAAAACTCAATTACAGTTTCAAAAAAAAAACACTACACGCGGCGGAAAAAGAAAGTGACAGGGTACAGCAAAAAAGAGTGGAATACTGGTCAGAAGTTCGGGAAATTGAGGCATCAAAACTAATTTTCATCGATGAATCGGGGGTAAATTTAGCCCTTTTGAGACTCTATGCTAGAGCCTTAATTGGCCGAAAAACTCGGGGAAGAAAACCACAAAAAAGAGGGAGAAATATTTCAATAATTAGTGCTATAAGCTTAGAAAAAGTTGTCGCATCAGTCAACATATACGGTGCAGTGGATGCGGTAACATTTGAAGGATTTATTCTAAAGGAAGTGCTGCAAAAAATTAAAGAAGGAGACTGTCTGATCATGGATAACGCCAAGATTCATCTCGGAGAAATGGTCAGAGAAATAATCGAACAAGAAAAAGCTAGACTCATCTATTTACCTCCTTATTCTCCCGAATTCTCTCCTATTGAAAACTTTTGGTCAAAAGTGAAAGCGACGTTAAGAAAACTGAAGGCGAGAACTTACAAAGACTTAATAGAAGGGATTGAATTGGCTATGTTAGAAGTTACTCAAAAAGATATTCGCAATTGGTTTACTCACTGTTGCTACTGTACCTCATAAGTCAGAGAATTGCTATATTAAATGATAGTGAATGGCAAGAGCAATTTATTCTTTTGGAAAAAACTTGGCTCTTCTCGACTTTGTGTGATAATTTTTGCTTATGGAATCGTGAAATGCTTATCGGGTAACACTTTTAGGACTATTTTGTCGAAGAAACTATCAGTATAGACCTCGTTTCCACACAGAAACCAGAAGAGCCAAAACTTATCTAAGAGAACAACTTCTTGAGCAGAAAAAAATTTACCGACAAAGCCCTTAGAGATAGTTGTTTCTCAATTTATAGCTTTTCCTGTTCCCACGAGGTACATTATCGATGTTGAAAAGTTTAATCAGCAAAGGTTTAACTGTGCCACACAGGTGTGAGAACCGTTATAATAAATCTAATCAACAGAATATTCAAAAATCCGATTCTTCAAAAAATTGGCGAGATGACGAGAATATTAAAAATATTCTCATTCAAGCAGTAGCTGATCCTGATTACCATCAATTACAAGATTTACTGGCTCTTCGTTACCCTTTATGCTAAATCAACAGACAAGATGCCAAGACAACATACTTCTAACCCAAAAATTCCGAAAGTTTCTAAAGCCATAGCCTCTCCGTTTTATTAGTTTAAGTTTATTGTTGATTCCCTCGACCACCCCATTAGTTGTCCTTCGCTCGAAATAACTAATGATTTCTCCAAACCA
>NZ_JAPZSS010000314.1:0-2924 GCF_027532015.1 Microcystis sp. LE19-131.1A
TAATAATAATTCCTAGTAAGCTCGCTCCTATCCCTAATTCTTTCGTTAGCTTTTTGCCTAGAATCGCTAGATCTATTTCTAGCGAGAGAAGCCAGAAGCCTGTGTTGGCAAGTTTTCTAGCTCGCTTGTCCCCCTGTCAGCGTTTCCACACAGAAACCAGAAGAGCCTGTCCGAGGGCTTGAATTTCTGTCCGCCCGACAGTATTTGCCCGTGCGAGAATGTTTATAGCGGCGTTTTTATCTCTATCCAAGACACACCCACAAGAACAAATATGTGTTCTTACAGATAATGTTTTCTTGACAGGATTGCCACAACTGGAATATTGTTGGCTAGTATATTGTGGATTTACCGCTATCACAAACTTCCCGTGTATTTTCCCACAATAGTCTAACCAATCGGTGAACATTGACCAGCTTGCATCTGAAATAGATTTAGCAAGCTTAGGATTTTTCACCATATTAGATACCTTCAAGTCCTCATAGACTACCAAAAAATCCGAAAGTTTCTCAAGCCATAGCCTCGCCGTTTTATTAGTTTAAGTTTATTGTTGATTTCCTCGACCCGACCTTCGTTGTCCTTCGCTCGAAATAAGCAATGATTTCTCCAAACCAGTTTCGGATTGTTTGGCAACTCTTGGTAAAAATACTAGACGATTTTGCCAACCATTCCGAGATGGATAGCAGTCCTTCTATCCTATTCTTTGAGGTTTCGTAAATCGTTTTTTCCAAGGGAACGAATTTGAAAATCGTTAAGCCAGAGGAGGTAGAAAGAGCCGTAAACTTAATTAACAATCGTCCTCGCAAATGCCTTGACTATCGTACCCCGAATGAGGTATTCTATGAATGCAAATCAGACAGTGATGCAATTCAGGCTTGAATTAGCCCAATTAAGGAGCTAGGGTGGAGAAAAATCCGATGATAATGGCTGTGATCACCTTTGCTGCGGGAGCCAGCACAATATTCGCCGCTATTGTCATTTTTGACATTGATTTTGTTAAATGGGCTAACTGTAGTGCGCCTTTTGCCGATCGATGGGATCGGCAATCAGCCATTTGCCGCAGATAATCCAGCGGCTCTTGACAACCCTTATATTATAAATACTGACATCTATCTCAGGGGGGGACTGCCTATCGAGCTAAGTGGGCAAGATTGAAACTGAGAATGTAATCTCCAAACTAATAAATATTAGAATAGTGGAACATGGAAGTAACACTCGGCATCATCTTATCGGTACTTTCGGCAACTGCCACAGCCATCTGGACAGTTTGGACTTGGAGCGAGCAACAAGAGGAGGAAAAGACGCAGAAACGAAATCAGATTGCCGCTCTGTATATTAATCCCTTCCTGTTCGCCGCTCACGAATTGCAAGTCCGACTTGACGGCATCCTCAATCAGCAAGAGTTGGAATTTTTTAAAAGGGAATATCCCGAAGCCGATGAAATCGGTTCTCCCGAAGCCTTAGAACTCCTCTATGTCCTGGTGAAATTCTTTGGCTGGTACTCGTACGTCTATCGATACGGTCCCTACACCAGAGACAAGAAGGCGATCGAACTGATTAGCAAAATTATCAAGACTTTTGCCAACCGCGAGGACTTTGCTGGAGACGCTTTCTATTTTTCCTTCTCAGAGCAGAGATCTCTGGGACAGACATTCGTTAAAGTCTTTGGGCAAGCCGAATCGATCTACCCTGAGTTGGAAGCTATCTCGCTCTATCAATTTGCCGCGGAACTGAGGGACGACATCCAAAAAGATCGCCCTATGTATCAGAATGTCATCAAAACGATCCAGGTCATCGACAGCGCCGAGCGGGTTGAGGAGCTAGAAGGATGCGATCGCCTAATTGCCGTACACAATGATTTGGTGGACCTGCTTAGTTATCTAGAAGCCCAAGAAGGCTTCTGTATCTCGCCCAAGGTACGCCAGAAAATTCGAGCGACTGCAAGCCTTCCCACAGATACCGAAATCATTCACGCTATTGCCGGGCGGGTGCGACTGCGGATTCCTCGCCTGCGCCAAGATCTCTCCTACGCCGAGCGGTTGCGTCAGTGCCTTCAGTCCCTAGCCGGCGTGCAAGAAATCCAAATCAATCCAGATGCTGCTTCAGTGGCGATTAGCTACGCTCCCACCCTCTCAGAGGCAACATTTCAACAGAGACTTTTTCAAGCCATTGCCCAGTCAGGATCAGTCAATTAGACCTCTGGTAAAAATCAAAAATTGTTGTTATGGTTAGAAGTCAGTAGCCGGTCGTCAGGAGTCAGGATTCAGTATTCTCCGAGTCAGTATTCTCCGAGTCAGGAGATAGGAGATAGGAGATAGGAGATTATTTTATTTATTCTCCCCACACCCCACACCCCACACCCCACACCCCACACCCCACACCCCACACCCCACACCCCACACCCCACGAAAAACTTTTTGCCGCAAACCCTAATTATGCAAGAGGTTGATTGTGAATGTCAGGTGAAGAACCTCGGTTTTACCAGGCGTTGCTGAATTAAGGTATGATTAGGCGAAATGGCGGCTCTTCTAGGTTCTGTGTGATAAGTTTAATTGACATAGGATTGATCGATCTTTGTGTCCTTTGTGTCTTTGTGGTTCGTTCCACCCCCTCGCTAGGAGAAATGTATCTTAGAATACATTTTACCCACCAAAGCTGGGAGAGCCAAATGGCGAGCATTCGGAGGAAAATAAGGTGGTGATTCGGTAGTAGTGATGGCGGCTTAATCCTTTGCTGTGCATTGTAGTCATGGATAAAATACCAAAGGGTTCCCCAACGTGATTCTCGATTTTTTTAGAGAAAGATAGACTCTCTCTCACCAGCCGAGAAATCCTTTGTCGAAAGGTATTATTTAATCTTTCAATAGGATTAGTTTGACCAGTTTCTTTACCTACTGCCCGATGACGTTTACTAGGAATTACTGTCTT
>NZ_JAPZSS010000289.1:0-19240 GCF_027532015.1 Microcystis sp. LE19-131.1A
TACACAGCTAACTTCGTTTAAAAAGTCTAATTCTTCTTGTTTTTTCCAATCGGTCAACATTGAAGAAGTTTGAGCGTAGCCTACTCTTTCTTGTCTTTCATACCAAGCTTGTGTTCTGAGATGGAGAGCTTTATTGTAAACCAATCTTACACAGCCCAAAGTGCGCCGCAACAGCGACTCTTGTTCGGGTGTTGGGTAAAATCGGTAAGAATAGGCTTTTTCCATGTCTCACATTTTAGCATATATTTCGTAAATATGCTAATATTTAACAGTAAAGCCGTCGTAGAACGACGGGGTTTCAGACCCAAATTTTCGATGATCTATCCATCTAGAAATGTCATTCCTTTGGCTGCCCCCCACTCCCCAACACCCAACCCCCTCACGGATCACAGAAAAAGCCTAGCTCAATCTGGAAATTTTGATTATGATCATTAAGTAATTGACTTGTATTCGTGATATAGATTCAAAGGAGAGAAACGGTGTCCACAGAAGTCATCGAAAAGCGTTCCACAGCGACAATCCGTAAACCAGCACCGCGTTATCGCGTTTTACTCCACAATGACGACTTTAACTCGATGGAGTATGTGGTTCAGAGTTTAATGCAAACGATCGCCGGTATGACGCAACCCCAAGCAGTTGATATCATGATGGAAGCGCACACGAATGGTACAGCCTTGGTGATTACCTGCATCCAAGAACACGCGGAATTTTACTGTGAAACCTTGAAAAATAAAGGTTTAACCAGCAGCATCGAACCCGATGAATAAAAGATTGCGGGTAATTGCCACTTACCCAGTCCCCCTGCGACTGGGAATTTTTATTTTGCTCCTACTTTTTCTCTGGTTGCCGATCGCACTTCCCCTCTATCACTTTTTTGCCACTAATGCTAATCTTGTCTCAATTTTGACCCTTTCTGTTCTCTATCTGGAATTTTTGGGGTTATCCCATTGGTGGGGACGGACAATTTATGGTGATGAGGGATTAGCCGATTATGGGTTGATTTGGCGAAGAAAAACGCTGATCAAGTTAATTAACGGGTTAGCGATCGGTCTATTTTTCACTTTCTCGCTTTTTCTGTCCCAAGGGTTCCTAGGTTGGTTAAATTTCTTACCCGCAAATCCCCAAATCGGCAAAATCATCTTGGAGGGGTTTTTAGTCGCTTTAGCGGTGGGTTTTGCCGAAGAATTGCTATTTCGGGGCTGGTTACTGCGAGAATTAGAAAAGGATTATCGTCCCGCTATCGCTCTAGTGATTAGTGCCTTAATTTTCGCTCTTACCCACTTTATTAAACCTTTAGCCGAAATTATCCGCACTTTTCCCCAATTTCCTGCCTTAGTCTTGCTAGGATTAATTCTCGGTTGGGCAAAACGCGCCTGTGGTGGTAATTTGGGTAAAAGTATCGGTCTGCACGCGGGTTTAATCTGGGCATACTATATATTAAATGTGGGTCAGTTAATTAAATACACTGGTACTGTTCCCGATTGGTTAACTGGAATCGATAAAAATCCTTTAGCGGGAGTGATGGGTTTACTTTTCCTGACAATTCTCGCTATCTGGACAAGAAAAAAAGCAGTTTTGAGTGAACGATAGGGGATTAAATCAATTACTATAAAGGGGAAATTGCCCATGAGAGTTATAGCCGATTTTAATTTTTGATGGGTTATTTTTAGTTTAATTCTCTGGCTAATGATTGGCAATCTCCTCTATTATATGCAAGTAATTGTTTTACGTCAAAAGAACCCACAGGTTAATTCCTCTTCTTTTATCAGTAGTCAATCCTTCAATGTTTCTGACCTATTCTTTTTATTTTGGTCACGGGGAAGGGAAGGAATCCGAGTATCATTATCCGAGGAATTAACGGGTAGCGATGGGGTATTTAGTGATTGAAAAATTAATGTTTATTCAATAAGTTTTTGGCAATCTAGATTATCTTGCAAAGCTCGATCAATATCCGATTTCCAAGCTCTGTCATTATACCAACGTTTTGCCCAAAATTGAGCTTCTTTAAAGTTATCAGAAGATGGGGGGATTTTGCACAAAATTTCAAAAGCACCTTCTCTACCCGGCACATCAGCGACAAAATTATCGACAGCTAGTCCTATTGCTTGCTGAATTAACCTTAATTCATTTAATTGAGTCCCACACTTGTAATAAAACTGATCACCTTGTTGCTGTTGCAAGTCTTGGAGTTGTTGAATATTCTTTTCTAAGCTAATATTAAAATCTCGTTTAGTACAAATTTCTGGAATACTAGGTGAGGGTTCCTTATCGGGAGTTCTTTGTGGTAGCAATGATAATAAGGACAAAATAATAACCGTACCAAGTACTAATAGTACCGACGAAAAGGTAGAATCCTCCTCCTTAACTAATTTTTCTAATTCTTGTTTAACCCATTGAACATTAAATACCTCTTGATAAATTCGATTGGTCACTTCTAGATAATCATCATTTTTAATCACTAATTCTGCTTGCTGAAGTGCCAATTTTTCTGGTTTGTTATCAGCAAAGACTCTCCCCTGCAAAATTTCTTGATAGATTTCTAATGTTGACCTAACATTTTTATCAGGAGTTAAGAGACTGTTTTGTATTTTCTGGAGATGGTCTGCCGCTTTATTTTGTAACCAATTTTCTACAATATTTTTCTGAATCAATTGTTCAATTTTTGGTTTTTCTTGTCCTTCTCGTAACTCGTTTTTATTGTCGATTAGCAAAAGGATAACTATTATCGTTAACTCCAAGTTACCACCTGTCCAAGCTGGAATTTCCTCAATTAAAGCTGCTCTTTGATTCTCATCAAATTCAGTCCTTAATAGTATTTCAGCTAGTTGATCTACTCTTTCGTAGTATGCAGGGATTTTATTTAATTCCGTTGTCACCCAAGTTTCATTAAAAACATTTCTATAAATCTTATTATAAACTTTTAACTTTTGTCGGTCTTGAACTACCAATCCCGTTAAGCGTAATTCTATTTGATCGGGACTACCATCATCGGTAATTTCACCATTTCTTAAAATTTCTTGGTAAAGCTTCAGCATTCTTCTACCCGTGACACGCTTATTTAATAAACGATTCCGAATAGTGTTTAGGTGTTCTGGACTATCTTGAGATACCCAGTTACTAATTACTTGCGACTGGATAAAATCGCCGATATAAATCGGGTTTACTGGGGATTCCTTGCCAAATCCAGTGTGAGATGTGGAGATTAAATGACAAATTTTTTGAGTTAAAAATGGTTGTCCACCTGTCCATTCTATAACCTCCTCTAAAACCCGTTGCGGTGCGATAACTTTGTCCTGCAATCCCTCGGCAAGTTTTCTGGCATCCTTTATAGTAAATCCAGATAATCGAATATCTTGACCAATATTAAAAGGACTACGATTATTATCTCGAATAAAGTTAGAAACTGCCGCTACCCCCAACATACAAAAGCTTAGACGTTGGTAATCCCTATTATAAGGACGTTTTTCATGACAGCTACGCAGCCAAGCAAAGAAATCATCTGTGGAAAATTTTAAACTCAGAACGCTATCAATTTCATCGAAACAGATAACAATAGGTTGGGATACCTCCTTTAAGAGAATTTCCTCAACAAATTGATCAAGACGATTAATAGCTGATTTGTAGGCTCGTTCATCCCACCAAGTTTGCTCTTTTTCCCGAATAGAAAGATCAAATCGTTTAACCAGTTGCTCAAATAATACTCGATACCAAATATCTTCGGAGATGTTTTTTCCTATACCACTCAAATCAATGGTAGCACAATCAATATTATCCTCTTTCAGTCGTTTTTGTGTCTGTACCCACAAACTTGATTTTCCCATCTGACGGGAATTTAACACATAGCAATACTGTCCATTTTTTAGATAGTTATAAAATATATCATCTGCTTCCCGCTTGATATAACTAGGTGCATTTAGGGGGACGCTGCCTCCAACATAATAAAAATTGGTCGCCATAGGATTAAAATTAGCAATTTGTCTGATTGGTTAAGTTCGATGAATAATTTAATCAAAGGTTATCTGTCCCTAAGCTAGTCCGCATTTAAAGTTCTGGGTTCGATGGGGGAACGGGGAACAGGTGAAAACGAATATTAGATTTAGATGTACAACAGTTTAACTCAATATATTGGATTTTAGGAGGATAGGCGATACCTAAAATAGTCGCTGTATAGTGGATAACGGGGTTGAACAGCATTCTGCACAAAGGTTACTAATCCTAAACTATGAAGCTGCCAATTAATTGTTGCACCTAAATCAACGGGAGAAGACGACTCTACAACCTTTTTCATTCCTGCTGCTAGGTTTGGATGTTCTTGTAAGTTTAGCAAATGTCCTCGCAAATGATCCCCATAAATCCCCGCTTCCGTGGCTGCTGTCTCTAAAAAATCTGCTAAAGACAGTTGTTTTTGGGTAATCCCATAAATCGCTTTTTGGATTAAATAGGGATGTCCCCCGACAAGATTAATTATTTTTTGCAGTTCATCTTTTCCCAAGTTAGCCTGATATTTATTAGCTAGAGTCAAGACCTGTTCTAGAGTAAAATCAGGTAACAGTATTTCTGTTCCTACATTCACAGGAGATTTATTCAGGTCAGCAGGAACATAATTTTCTGTGGAGTAGGTGATAATTAAGTGTAACTTTTGCCAAGTATTATTATTTTTTGCCTCCTCGTGCCAAAGACGAAATAAACTAAGGAAATCGTCAGCAACGCTGGTATAGGTAAAGAGACTATCTATCTCCTCTAAAACTAAAATTAGGGGTTTATCCAGCTTTTTGAGCAAATGGTCTTCAAAATAGGCAGTACAGCTATAAAGTCCTAATCCTTCTAGCCATTTTTCCTGAAAGAGAGCAGCTAACCCTAATTTCTTGGAAATAATCAAGGCAAACCAAGAGAGCAATCGGTCTAAATCGCCGAGAATTCCTTTGCCTGCTTGTAAAAAACTCAAACTGACGGTTTTATACTGTCTTTTGTCAACTTGACTCAAAATTCTATCGACTAATAGGGTTTTACCCATCCCCTTGGCTGATTTAATCCGCAATAATGAACCTGCTTGACTCACCGTCTCCAGACAAAGCTGTTCCACTGGAGGACGTTCAACATACTTGGAAAAATCCGCAGCCCGGTTTTCTCCCTCATCCTCAGACGTGGCAGCCGGTGTTTCCTCCAACTTATCCCAGTCAGCGATTTCTCGATAATCAAGGCCTAATTTTTGACAAATTTCAAAAAAATTGAGATTACTAATCGATTTACCGTTAAGAAAACGGCTAATAGTCGATCTTGCGAATCCTAACTCCTCAGCAAGCAGCTCTTGACTTGCGTAACCATTGAGTTTAACTGCTTGTTTGACTCTAGGGATATATTCTGATTTTACTTTAAGCGATCGCCCCATAAACTTCCATCAATCGACGCAATCTCTATTTTATCGCAAAAAACTCAGACATATCTCAGTCATTCTCAGTCATGAACTCAGAGAGTCATGACTGAGGATCAAGATGTACTGGTCGAAGTGTATTTATAAACTACACAAAACAGAATGCTTGACATATTTCCTTCTAAGTCCAAAGACAAGGGTGATTCTGGGACTTCAGCTAAGTCTGACAATTATTTAACCTCCGCGGAGAAGTCTCTTTTATCTGATTTACTCAAAGTTAGGGCTGCCACTGCCTTGAGCTTTGAAATTGAAACAGATAGAATTGGAGAAGCTGACTTACAAGATAAATTAGAAAAACTAGCGGACAAAGGCTATATCAAAGTCAATGAAGAAGAAAGCTACAAAATCTTTACTCCCACTTGGAAAACTCGTTGGCTGAGGGTAAATGGTATTTTGTAGTCAGGTTCTAACGGAATTAGATAAGTTTCCTTTTTTCAGTTCATTCACCCATTACCTATTTTTGGTAGATTCTCAGACAACTGCTGCCACCGATCTTTTCAGCGAAATACGGAAACTTCTGGGAGAAGATCGGTGGCCTTTTGTCGTGACTGCGATAATTATTGGAGTAGCAGTTGAAACTGGAAGTAGCTATTTCTCAGCTTTTAGGATTCGTCATTTATTTCCCGATTTAAAAAAGGATTTTTTAAATACTTTTGTTAGGTTATTAATTCTCAAAGTTCTTATATCAATACTCTTATACCTTTTTATTCAATTTATATTTTCTCTATTAAGCTCGATCGAGGATAATGTATATGTTGGTTTAATCATTGCTCTGGTCTTTGGTTTTATTATTAGTTCCTTAAACCCTAATTTAGAACAAATCGACCAAGTAATGGGTGGATTTAGCCTATCGACAATTAATCCTGTCTCCAGTCTGATCAAAAAGCTATTAGAGTTGTACAAAGAATTTCAAATATCTATTATTAAGCCTTTAGACAAGAAACTGCTCAAGAAGAGAACCAGCCTATATAATTCTATCAAGCTTATATTTGATGATTTTGAAATAGTTACTATTCAGGAATACATCCAAGAATTAATCGGTAGATTTACACTGAAAGAAACGCAAGAGAAATATCAAGGAAGATTAAACGCTATCATCGGGGGAAATTTTAGTGACGAGGATAAGAGAGAAAGATTAATATGGTTATTATTTGATATTATGGGCTTTACCTATAAAGATATCAATGAAATTAGAAATAACCCAACACAATCAGAAATTTTAATAAGACTGGGAGAAATAGAACAGGGGAATAGTACGATAAATTAAACGTCGGCCAGTTAATTAAATACAATTGTACTGTTTATGATCGATTAACTGGAATCGATAAAAATCCTTGAGGGGGAGTGATGGGTTGACTTTTCCTGACAATTCTCACCATCTGGACCAGAAAAAAAGTAACCGATGTAAAACCGAGCAGTTAGACTGTCTTCTCTCCCTGACAGGTGTTTTGAGGGGTTTTTTCGCCCATAAGTATTAAGGGGTATGCTGCCGATATGTCCGATGAATGACAATTTTCCAGCGATCGAGCCTTTCCACTACGGAAATTCGAGTTTATTATAAAAAGAAATCCTCTCTCAGGTAAGAGCGGTAGTATGGCTTACTCGACACAGCAGTTAATTGAAATCCTCGATCGAGAAATGCACGCCACTTGCAAAGGGGAACGTCTGTTACTCTCTCCGGCGGAGCGCATTGATAATCCGGTGATTGCCAAGGCGATCAATCTAGAAAAGGTGGGCAAAGTCTTCGCCTATCAGGATTTTCGCCGTCAAGTTCACGATTATCAACAAAAATATCAGGTTTCGGGCATTATCTGGCGTGTTTGTCAATGGGGCGATCGCACTCTTCGTTATCCCGAAATTCATAATCAATTAGTTCCCGTCGCGGGTGACAAGGAAATTCTCATGGCTGCCAAAGCTTCCGTTTTAGAGTTTTGGAACAGTATCACCCCTAATATGAATTTTTGGTGGGCGCTTAACTCCCGTCCTCCCATTTCTGCCGATTCTCTAGCTGAATTAGTCGCCCAGTCCGAATGGGCGGAGTTAGATGTGGCGCGTACAGAATTATATCTCGGCCTCTGTTGGGGTAATCCTTTAGAACACCAGTATCAATGGGCGCAACCCTTTTCCGGTTGTCATCGCATTATCGCAGCCGTCGATGAACCTAGTTCGATTAAGGTATAAAGGACTTCCAAAAACTAAACCATTCATTCATTCTATTGTAGCCATTGATATCAAAACAGGTGTTTTTGAATTAACAAAAGATATCCTCACAGCTTTCGATCAACTTTTAACCCGATTTTTACAAGAGTTCTTATCTAGTCTTAAATTAGCAAAAGTTGCCAAAAATTAGGGAAAAAGTTCATTGATAAACTGCGCTATCTTCTAGCTTATGTGTGTCAAGAAATCAGCTTTTTACACTAGATAGATAAAGTCATAAAATGTTAACAAATGTTGTCGAAATGGGATGTTTCTACCGCTAAATGTTAAATTTTATTACAGGATGCAACATTTGTGGTCTAGATGGATTTAGATTATCAAAATAAATGGCCAATTAAATACCCTCTTTATCTGATTTGCCCTACCATCACCTCAGTTATTAGTTATCGGTGAAGATTGTTAAGTAAACGGTAATGTTTCCCCATGACGGATTTAATTCTACAAAATCGTTACAAAGTCCTGCGATTAATTGCCGATGGTGGTTTCGGAGAGACTTTTTTGGCAGAAGATAGCCAAATGCCTTCAAAACGTCTCTGTCTGATTAAACAGCTAAAACCGATTAATGATAATCCCCAGGTTCACAATCTTGTCAAAGAAAGATTTGAGCGAGAAGCGGCTATCCTAGAAAAATTGAGCGAAAATAGTCCTCAAATTCCCAAACTGTACGCTTATTTTGAGGAAAATAATCAATTTTATTTAGTGGAGGAATTTATCGAGGGGGAAACTCTCAGCCAAAGAATACAGAGTAAAGGAGTTTTTAGCGATGATCAAGTCAAAGAGATTTTAGTTAGTATTCTACAGGTTTTAATTTATGTTCACGGACAAAAAATTATCCATCGAGATATAAAACCCGATAATATCATTCTACGGATTTATGATAATTTACCGATCCTAATTGATTTTGGTGCGGTTAAAGAAACTATGGGAACGGTGGTTTCTAATTCGGGCCATTCTCTTAATTCTATTGTTATCGGTACTCCGGGTTTTATGCCATCAGAACAGGCGATCGGTCGTCCGGTTTATAGTAGTGATCTCTACGCTTTAGGATTGACGGCTATTTATCTACTAACCGGCAAAACTCCTGAAATGTTAGAGAGCGATCCGATGACAGGAAAAATTTATTGGCGGCAGTTCGCTTTAAATACTAATATCAGTTTAGCAGCCGTGCTAGATAAAACTATTTCACTGCGCTCTAACGAACGTTATTTAACCGCAAAAGAGATGTTAGAAGCGCTACAAAATACCCCATCAATTGTAGCAACAAATATCGTTGTTCCTGCTCCTACTCCCGCTCCTACTCAAGTAATTTCTCCTGTAACTTCAAAACCTGTTTCTAATCCCCGCACTTTACCTGAATGGGTGAAAGCGATAATTATAGGGAGTATGATCGGTACTGGCATTTTAGGTGGTTTTGTCTTAAGTCATTATCTCTCAAATTCTTCTGGAGATAAATCAATTTCTCCGTCACCTTCCCCAGAGAATCAAGACTCAGATATTACCATTAATAATGAGTTTCCTAAACCTGTCTGTGGAGATGAGAATATCACCGATACTTACTATAAAGTTGTAGTAACTGATGAGGATAGTTTAGAGAGAGTGAAAAATAACTTTTGTCGCGATGCTGTTGTTAATGATGGGAATATTCAGGTGGCAACTTTTAGGGACTTAAATCGCGCTCAAGAGCTACAAAGGCAACTAATTAAATACTTTAATCAAGTTAAAATCACCCAAGGTGTCATCGATACCTCACCGGATCCTGAACCTGTCTATTCACCCGTTCCTCAACGGACAGTTAACTCTATTTCTCGTTCAGAAGCGGTGGATTTAATCGAGCGCTGGTTAAAGGCAAAAAGAGATATTTATGGTCCCTCCTATCAAACCTATTTAGGAGAAGAATTACTTACAGGTAAAGCTTATAATGACAAAATAAAGCGCTCTGATGGTCAAGAAAGTTCTTCCGAATGGTTAGCTAATAATGGTGCTTATTATATCTATGGAGTTCAGAGAATAGATTCAGTTAATAATTTTACAACCTCTGGCGATCAAGCTACAGTGGATGTGGTGGTTACTGAAGAAAGAACCCTCTATAACAGTCAGGGTAAAATTGATCAAAAAAATAGTGCTTTTACTACCTCATTGGTTCGCTATAATCTTGAAAATGACGAGGGAACATGGAAAATAGCTAACCATAGAACTCTTAAAAATTTAGTTCGTAGATAAGTTGAATTAATCACAAAGTAGAAACAAAAAAATGAAAAATAGTTCAGATAAAAACCCATATATACAATCATTGCTGTTAAATTTTCATCTTTAGACAGTATTTATAAATTAACCCTGAAGATAAAAGTATCCTAACCGATTCTATTCAGAATCATCATTATAAATATCTCGGAGAGTTTTATTTTCGTAGCGTTCCTGATCTTGATTTTTGCCGCGACGGGAAGGACGACGATATTTTTTATTAGCTAATTTGGGTTCGTAGGTTTCTTGACCTGCTTCTTTAATTTTTAACTTTAAACTTGACTCTTTTGTGCTAGTTTTCTGTAATGACTGTTCTCGTGCGATCGCTTCTTCTAAAAACTCTAAATAATGTTGGTAACGTTCCCAATCTCCCCTAACCACACAGTTAGGTTCCCGACGGTGAGTACAATCATTAAATTGACAATTTCCCAAAGCTAAACGCTCTCTCACTTCCGGAAAATAAAAAGTTAATTGTTCCGGTGAACAGTTAATATCCGGTTGGTTAAAACCCGGACTATCGGCCAATAAACCCCGATTTGGTAAAGCAAATAACTCCACATGACGGGTAGTGTGACGACCTTTTTGCAGTTTTCCCGACACATCCCCCACCCGTTGATTAATCTCAGGAATTAGGCAATTAATTAAACTCGATTTTCCCACCCCGGACGGACCGGCCAAGAGAGTGATTTTATGGTTTAATTGTGCCAATAAAGCCTCAAATCCCCGATTTTTCTCCACACTGACAAAAAAAGGCCGGTATCCCCAACCAGCTAGGCGATCGCTCCAAATCTCTATTTGTTCCGGTTCCCCCAGATCAATTTTATTGACACAGACGGCAATTTCTAAGCCTGTGGACTCCGCTTTCACCAAAAAACGACTGATCAGCCAAGGATCGAGAACGGGTTCAGCAAGGGCAAAAACTAGCAAAATCTGCTCGATATTGGCAACGGCCGGCCGATCGATCTCGGTACTGCGGGGGAGAACTTCTGCGATCGCACCCTGCCGATCATCAAAATTGGCCTCCTCCACGCGCACCCGATCACCAACCATCACCGATTGACCAATTTTTTGCAAGCGAGCGCGACGGGTACAGAGAAGATTCTCGCCCATAACGGCAGAATCCAAGCGTACCTGATAGAAATTCGCCTGTACAGCCACCACTGTGCCGTATAAATCGGTTAATTGTGCATCTACCATTTAGGAATCGGGGCGATAGACTTTGAGCACAAAAAAGCTATCTCGGTCCTCGATCGATTCTATCTGATAACCCTCCACTGTCAGGCTAGTGGGAACCTGTTCGATCGGTTCCCCGGCATCTAACCAGACTTCCAACCGTTCCCCGGCGGTCATTTTCTCTAATTGTAATTTTGTCCGGACAAAATTAATTGGGCAGGGAGTGCCGCGCAGGTCTAAAGTCATAGTTATTTATGGAAGATATTGCCTAAAAATCCCTCAATGCCGCCTTTCCCCACGGTTTCCCCGCGAACTTTTGCCAATTTTTCCAGTAAATCCCGTTCTTCTCCAGTGACACGGGTAGGAATCGAGATTTTAACGGTAATACGATGATCACCGCGACTGACGGGATTACCTAATTTGGGAACCCCTTTACTTTCTAAAATCAGTACGGTGTTCGGTTGAGTACCGGCTGGGATAATCAGGTCTTCTTGGCCATCTACCGTATTAACTTTAATAGTACATCCTAAAATCGCTTGGATATAACTAATCGAGATATTCGATTTAATATCATTGCCTTCCCGTTGAAATTCTGCATCTGTTTCCACGGTTAGATAAACGAATAAATCCCCCGGCGGCCCGCCTTTCAGTCCTGCGTCTCCTTCCCGGGCAACGCGCAACTTCATGCCGTTGTCAACCCCTGCGGGGATGGTAATTTTCAGTTTTTTGGTTTCCTGTTTACGTCCGGAGCCGCCGCAAACGTCGCATTTTTCCTCGATCACCTCTCCAGCACCGTCACAGGTGGGACAGACCGAAACCTGAGCAAAAGTACCGAAGGGAGTACGGGTGGCACGACGCACCTGACCAGTACCATTGCAAGTAGTACAAGTACGAGAACCAGTCCCCGGTCTGGCCCCACTGCCTTTACAGGTTTGACAGGTTTCCAGATGACGGATGCGGATTTCCTTTTCGCCGCCAAAGACCGCCTCGCGGAATTTTAGTTTAAAATCGAGACGTAGATCCTCGCCCCGGGTAGGGCCTGTGCGTCGGCGAGCCGTTGTTTGGCCGCCCATACCCCCAAAACCACTAAAGATTGTCTCAAATATATCGGCGAAACCGCCCATATTGTCGGGATCAAAACCGGCAGCGCCCCCAGAAACCCCGGCCTCACCAAAGCGGTCATAACGATTGCGGGTTTCTGGTTCCGAGAGAATTTCGTAGGCGCGGTTAATTTCTTTGAAGTGTTCTTCGGCTCCCGGTTCTTTGTTAACATCGGGGTGGTATTTTCGGGCGAGACGACGATAGGCGCGTTTGATGTCTTCTTTGCCGGCATCTCGCGAGACACCTAGAATTTCGTAGTAATCAGTGGGCATAGGGGGCTATGGTTCTGCTGGCAATTTATAAATAAAGTTTAAGTCTAGTTGTTACTTTAACAAACTATACATAGTAGTTTAGTTGGGTTATCCCTACTATTTTTGCTGGGGGTGAGGGGTTGGGAAGTGGGAAGTGGGAAGTGGGAAGTGGGAAGTGGGGTGTGGGGTGTGGGGTGTGGGGAGAAGGGGAGAAAAAAGCTGATTACTGATTACTGATTACTGATCACTTTTTAATCTACGGCCTCGTAGTCACTGGTGCTCATTTCTTCCCCATCGTCGGGATCATCATCACTGCCCGATTCGGTGGAGTTAGTTTCCAGATTACTATAGGTTCTGGTTCTAGTGCGGGAGAGGGTTGGCCTATTGGTGAAGGTATTCGAGGAAGTAGCCCGGGTGGGTCGAGTCAGTTTTTCGGTGACATCGATCGATTCAAACCCAGCACCGTTAAGGGGTTGGTTTTGCTCTTGTCTCCCCGTGTAGATGCGGGTACCGATTTCGAGGACAAGCTGACGAAATTCTGCCAAGGTGGTTTTTAGCTTTTCTGGGGATAGGGAGGGGTCGCGCAGAGCGATTTCCAACTGTTGCCGCTTCTGGTCGGCCAGTTGCCGGATATCGGGGGCGACTAACTGACTGTTTTCCCTGAGGGTGACTTCGTAGCTATAGAAAAGACTATCGCACTGCTGGCGAATATCGATCATTTGCAGACGACGGCGATCGGATTCGGCGTATTTTTCGGCTTCTAGGCGCATTTTTTCAATTTCGTTCGGTTTCAGCCCTCCAGTATGGCTAATTAAAATGCTTTGTTCTTTGCCGGTGCCTTGGTCGCTGGCGGCCACTTTCAAGATGCCGTTAACATCGATCTCAAAGGCCACCTCGATTTGTGGCACCCCCCTAGGAGCGGGAGGAATTCCTGTCAGGAGAAATTTACCCAGGGTTTTATTATCCCGGGCCATGGTTCTTTCCCCTTGCAGAACATGAATTTCCACGGAAGTTTGACCATCGGCAGCGGTGGAGAAAACCTGAGATTTACTGGTGGGGATAGTAGTATTGCGATCGATAATTTTGGTAAAGACTTCGCCAAGGGTTTCAATGCCGAGGGAAAGGGGGGTGACATCAAGTAGGAGGATATCTTCTACTTCTCCACCTAAAACTCCGGCTTGAATCGCTGCCCCCAAAGCAACGGCCTCATCGGGGTTAACAGAGCGATCGATCTGGCCAGTAGAAAAGAAACGAGAGATTAATTCTTGGACGGCGGGGATTCTGGTGGAACCACCAACGAGAACAACACGATCGATATCGTTAGGCTGCAGTTCGCTATCTTTGAGGGACTGTTGTACGGGTTCGAGGGTTTTTTCGACTAATTCCCTGGTTAATTCCTCGAATTTAGCGCGAGTTAGTTCCAATTCTAGGTGTTTAGGGCTAGTTTCGTCGGCGGCGATGAAGGGGAGATTGATCGAGGTGCTAATCAGGCTAGAAAGCTCGATTTTGGCTTTTTCTGCGGCTTCTCGCAGTCTTTGGATCGCCATGCGATCGCTGGACAGATCGATGTTTTCTTGGCTTTGAAAGTTTTCCACCAACCACCGCACTAAGAGATTATCAAAATCGTCCCCCCCAAGATGGTTATTGCCGGCTGTGGCTTTCACTTCAAAGACCCCCTTCCCCAGTCGCAGGATGGAAACGTCGAAGGTTCCTCCCCCTAGGTCAAAAACGAGGATATGTTGATCTTCGTTTTGTTTATCTAAACCGTAAGCTAGGGCGGCGGCGGTGGGTTCGTTAATAATTCTTAATACTTCTAGTCCTGCAATCATCCCCGCGTCTTTAGTGGCTTGACGTTGGGCATCGGTAAAATAGGCGGGAACTGTAATCACGGCCTCGTTAATCGCTTCTCCCAGATAGGCCTCGGCATCGGCCTTTAATTTTTGCAGGATCATGGCCGAAATTTCTTGGGGGGTAAATTCCCGATCGCGAATTTTGATATTGACGGTATCATCGCGACCGCGTTGGCAATGATAGGCAACTCGTCCCCTTTCGGTCTCGGTATCTTGCCAACGCCTACCGATAAAGCGTTTGATGCTATAGACGGTATTTTCGGCATTAGTGACCGCCTGACGTTTGGCCAGTTGTCCCACTAGGCGCTGGCCCTTGCCGAATCCCACGATACTAGGAGTTGTCCTTCCCCCTTCCGAGTTAGGAACTATAATCGGCTGACCTCCCTCGAGTACGGCAATGCAACTGTTGGTTGTCCCTAAGTCGATGCCGATGACTTTTCCCATGACGCTCTAATAATAATGATAGTTAATAGGATACAATCGCTGACAAAAATTATCCCCAAATTAGAAGCGGGCTTTTTACCTCGTCTAATCTTGCCCCGGTTGAAAGCTGGTAGTTTTCCTGCGAGGCTAACAAAACTCGTCGGTAAAGTCCGCAAGCCTGACCAGATTGGTGTAGTGGACTATATATCAAGAGTAACCCAAAACCAGTAATTTTGCTGATGCTTCCGCTTCCTATTCTTTGTAGTATCAAAAAATCACGCTTTTGACTATTTGGCGATCGCTGACCAGATCAAATCCGTTCCCTTCTCCCTACTTCCCACTCTTCTATGCCTTTCAAACAGGATTGAGGACAAGCCATACTCAGATAAATTTGGGATAAGATAACCAATAAACTGATCCTAGAGGACTTAATCATGATTAGAGCCTATGCTGCCCGAGAAAAAGGGGGAAAACTAGAGCCTTTTGACTACGATCCGGGTATATTAGGGGATGAAGATGTAGAAATCGCGGTGGAATATTGCGGCATCTGCCACAGTGACCTAAGTATGCTCGATAACGATTGGGGACTGACCACCTATCCCTTTGTCCCCGGTCATGAGGTGGTCGGTACGATCGCCGCTCTTGGTGCTAAAGTCAAAGAGTTAAAATTAGGGCAAAGAGTCGGTCTGGGTTGGTTTTCCCGTTCCTGTTCCACCTGTGAAACTTGTATGTCGGGGGATCAAAACCTTTGTGCCACTGCCGAAGGAACTATCGTCGGTCGCCATGGTGGTTTTGCCGAAAGAGTCCGGGCCCATCATAGTTGGTTAGTTCCCTTGCCGAACCAGTTAGATGCTGCCAAAGCTGGCCCGCTTTTCTGTGGTGGCATTACCGTCTTTAATCCCATTGTCCAATTTAATATTAAACCCACGGCCCGAGTTGGTGTCATTGGTATTGGTGGATTGGGCCATATAGCCTTAAAATGCCTCAAAGCTTGGGGCTGCGAAGTAACCGCTTTTTCCAGTAGTCCCGACAAAGAAACGGAAGCAAAAGAACTAGGAGCGACTCATTTTATCAATTCCAGAGACCCAGAGGCTTTGCAATCGGTACAAAATTACTTTGATTTCATCATCTCCACCGTTAACGTTAATCTCGATTGGGGTCTTTATATCGCCTGTTTACGTCCCAAAGGTCGTCTGCATATTGTTGGCGCTGTTCTTGAACCCATGGCTACCTACGCTTTTCCCTTGATTATGGGTCAAAAATCGATTTCCGGCAGTCCTTTGGGTAGTCCCAGTACCGTCAGTAAAATGATTGAATTTGCCTCTCGCCATGGCATTGAACCAGTCACAGAAACCTATCCTATCTCCCGGGTGAATGAAGCCATGGAAAAATTGCGAACCGGACAACCTAAATATCGCCTCGTCTTACAAATAAAATAAAACCATCTCTATCCCGGACGTAACCCCGATGACTCAACCTCTCACTCCTCCAGTTATCGATTGGGAAGAACCTCCCATTCCCCCGGAAGACTTGATTTTTGATGATGGAGAACCTTTGGAAACCTACCGTCACCGCAAGGCCATGAATGTGTTAATCGATTCTATCGAACAAGCCTATCAGGATCGAGAGGACTTTTTTGTTGGCGGTAATATGTTTATTTACTTTAGCCGTGAGCGGGTTTTTAATAAAGATTTTCGCGGCCCCGATTTTTTCGTTGTCCTCGATATCGATGGTAGTTATAAACGACAAGGATGGGTGGTTTGGAACGAAAACGGACGTTATCCCGATGTGATCGTGGAATTAATGTCAGAAAGCACCGCAAAAATCGATTTAACTACCAAAAAAGACCTCTATGAGCGGACTTTTCGCTGTTCCCAATACTTTGTTTATAATCCCTTTGATGCCACTTCCCTGCAAGGTTGGGCTTTAGACCAAAATCAATGCTATCAAAAAATTATTCCCGACCATCGCGGTTGGTTATGGTGTCAACGTTTGGGATTATGGTTAGGAGTCTGGATGGGCAGCATCCAACGAGAAGAAGCTCCTTGGCTGCGTTTTTATGACCTAGATGGCAATTTAATCCTCCTACCTGCGGAATTAGCCGAAATCGAACGTCAGAATGCTGAAATCGAACGTCAACGGGCCAGGGCTGCCTCTCAACAGGCCGAAATCGAACGTCAACGGGCCAGGGCTGCCTCTCAACAGGCCGAAAGCGAACGTCAACGCGCGGAACGTTTAGCGGCACAATTACGGCAATTAGGCATAAATCCCGATGAAATCCCGTAATCGGCCCAAGACTGACCCCTATCTCTAAAAACCGAAAGCCCACACCTTCCGATCTCGGTTTGTGTGGGCTGATTGTTCACTTAATTCTAAGATTGAAAGCGTACACTTTGGCGAAATCTCAGAGCCTAACTCAGAGTAGCACCAGAGCGATCATAAGTTTAGGAAGAGAAGTCGGCCGAGAAGCGACGTTGAACGGTTTCCCCGTGGCCATTGTCATTGTCAATACCGATTTCAGAAGCACTTCTGCCTAACATCGATTGTTGACGATTTTTGACGGCGTGGTGGTGACGCATCATTAAGGCACGAGCTTGTTGTTCTGTGGACATAATCATTTCCTCCGAGCTGCAAATAGTGTTTAGAACTTTTTTAATCACCCACTAATATATATAACATACAATTCTGTATCTATTTTTACAAAACGCCCTATTCCCAGAAAAATTCACAAAACTTTACAATAGGAGACGGGGGACGGGAGGACTCCAAAGAACCTAGGTGACGAATATCCATAGCTCCTTGGGGCTGTTGAATGATTTGATCAGGTAAATCGAGGACTTCCACCAATATTATCCTAAATCCCTTGAGTAACCCACAGAAAACGGGTTTCTCCGAGAAACCCGTTTTCTACTCATGCCACCTCAATTTTCTCAAAAAAAATCGCCCCGCCTAGCGGCGGGAGACAAAGGGCAAAAAGGCAAAAGAGCAAAGGGTTAAAGTCCTGGGGAGACACACGCAACCCGAAAACCGTAATTGATGCTGCGGAAGTCGGGGAAGTTCCTGACGCGGCTGGCAGAACGACAGAAAATAGGGATGAAGCTCCAAGAACCGCCGCGCAGACATTTTCGAGACTGAGAACGATTATCATTATCAATCCACGCCGTGCCATCATCCGGCGCTCCAGCATAGCTATCATGCCAATCGTCTTCGCACCACTCCCAAACATTGCCACTCATGTCATATAGTCCCCAACCATTGGGCTTTTTCTGTCCTACGGGATGAGTTGTGCGATTAGAATTTCCCTCATACCAAGCGTAATCTCCTAACTGATTATCATTATCACCAAAATAATAGCGAGTAGTTGTCCCGGCACGACAAGCATATTCCCATTCCGCTTCTGTGGGTAGGCGATAGGTTTTCCCGGTTATTTGACTCAATTTCTGACAAAAAGCTTGAGCATCGTTCCAACTAACCTGTTCTACTGGATTTTGGGGATTATTTTTAAAGTGAGAGGGATTGGTTCCCATTACTGCTTGATATTGTGCTTGAGTAATGGGATATTTGCCAATGGCAAAACTGCTGACTTTAACTTGGTGTGGAGGCTTTTCATTATCGCTTTCAGAAGAACCCATGAGAAATTTACCTGCTGGTAAGCTTACCATCTCTAGTCTTATCCCATTGGCTAGTTTTTCGGTAAATGGAGTAGGTGAAGCAATTGGGGGTATTGGTGACACAGGCATCCTGACTGCTGCTTGTGCTTGTTGAACAGGTTGTAAAGCATTTAAAACCTGTTGTGCCGTCCATCTTTGTTTTCTATCTTTTTGCAAACACCCTTCAATAATTGGTTTAAACTCTTTCGGTAAACTAGGGATTTGTAGCTCACAATTCATCACCTTTGCCATTAATTGGTTAATATCATTATTAAACTTATAGGGAAGTTGCTTAGTCGTCATTTCGATTAACATAATACCCAATGACCACAGATCCCAAGCCGATGAAATATCACCTTTAAAGGCTTCGGGAGGCATATAAATAATTGTACCGCTATTATGTACTGTTTGAGTGTGGCTTTTGTTATTTAAAGTTCTAATTAAGCCAAAATCTGCTAACTTATATTGTTGATTAACCTTGAGGATATTACCCGGTTTTAAATCTCGATGGACTTTATTTTGTCGATGAAGATAATTTAAACCTTGGGCGACTTGAGCAGTAATATTTTTAATCTCATCCGCTGACAAACTGCCTTTGGCGATGTGATTTTCTAGGCTACCCTGTGCCAATTCCATCACTAAATAAAGCATCTCCGTATTGAGAAAAGTAAATTCCCCCACCGAATAAGCCTTAATTAAATTAGAATGTTCTAACTTTCTGGCATTTGTTAACTCAATTAATTTATCATCGCTACTTTCGGGAATAAGTAGTCATGCAAAATTAATTACCCAAATAAAAAATTAAGAAGTATAATACATAAAAAAACGAAGCAGCAGGAAAATACAATGAGATTGATTAGAGACCTAAACCCCGAGAGCCAGAAAATGCTAGAGAGAATTTAT
>NZ_JAPZSS010000227.1:0-5494 GCF_027532015.1 Microcystis sp. LE19-131.1A
TTAGATTTGGTTAATTCTCAAGTTTTGGCCAAGCCTTTAATTTGTTTAGGAGATGGACATGATGGTATCTGGAATTTATTTCGTGAGATCGGAGAGAAACAGGAAAGAATTGAAATATTGGATTGGTATCATTTAATCGAAAACCTCTATAAAGTTGGCGGGTCATTCCAGCGAATTGAGGAGGTAAAATGTTTTCTATGGAAGGGGGACGTGGACGCCGCTATCTCTTGTTGTGAAGGATGGTCAGAGCCGCAAGTTGAGAATTTTATTACTTATTTAAACAAGCATAAACATCGAATTGTCAATTATGGTTATTTTCAAGAAGAGTGGATTTCCATTGGTTCTGGCTCCGGGTCATCTCAGGTGAAACAAATTGGGTTTCGTGTTAAAATTGCTGGCGCAAGTTGGAATTCTGGCAATGTACCGCAAGTCCTTCGTCATCGCTGTGCCTATCTGAATGGTTCTCTTTTTTAACTTTTTTATTGACCTCACCTTTGCATTAAGCATTTATGCAAAGGTGAGATGCTCCCCTATTAAACAATTGGGTGACATCTTCATAAAGATTTCCTTGATTAGCTTTCAATGCTAATACATAATCAGCGCCTTGCTCAATAATTGTAGAGGCAATTTCAGCTTGACATCCCATGGCATCAATACTTACTAAACAACCTCGAATTTCTCAAATCTTCAATAATTCAGGAATAGCAGTAATCTCATTGGATTTTTCAGCGACTTTTCGTTGACCAAGTACCAAATGATTAGTGGCTGACCAGACACTTACCATAGGAATTAAACTGCGGTTATTTCCTCGTTCTTTTGCCCCTCGTAAGGTTTTCCCGTCCACATTTAAGAGTTCTCCATTGGTCACCTGATGAACTGCTTGCATCCAACTAATAAAGCATGACTGGAGTTCTTCTGATTTTAAACGGGCAAATAATCGGATCAATGTATCATGAGAGGGAATCCCATTAGGCAGAGCTAGAAAAGTTTTTAGCCATTCATATTTGGTTATAACATAGGCAGCAACTGCTTACCAGTTGTTCGCCCCACAAATGGTTGCACAGATATTAATCACAATAATATCTATCAGCAAATGCTCAATGTTGTGTAACGCTCTAGGGTCTTTTAGAGTGCCAAAGTGTTTTTCAATCAGGGCTGTTGGTGATGAACATTTGTCCGTTAACATTGTTTTGTGCGAACCTGTAAACAGATAGTTAATATTCTGTATACTAACTTGAAAAATTTAATATTTATCTCCTAATTGCTATTCCATGAGGATATCTTGTAGATTTATTGCGTATCTTCAAGAATTGTGTGCGATTGCCCTGGCCACCTAAAGAGCATATATAAACGAGCATATATAATAATAATGAAGAGAATAAAATGCTTGACGAAACTCATTAGATCGGAGAAAGGAGGTCAGTCATGGATCTGGTACAGTTTATGGTAGTTATCATCGTGGTTGGGGTTCTATTGTGGCTCGTGAACAACTACATTCCGATGGACAGCAAGATCAAGCAAATCCTGAACATTGTGGTTGTCATCGCCCTCGTTTTGTGGATTCTTAAGGTGTTCGGATTGCTGAGTTTTCTTAAGGGAATTCGTATCGGTAGGTGAGTGATGTTCTAGACAGAAGGAAAGGTTGAATTATTATGGATCTGATGTCCATCACACTGGTGGTGCGCTGGCTAATAGGCTGGGGATTGATGTGGCGGTTGCCGCGACTTCCAGACCTTTCAGTCGTCGGTTCGCCTAAAGTCTCGGTCTTGATTCCGGCGAGGAATGAAGAGAGTACCCTCCCTAATTTGCTAACAGCCTTAAAGCAGCAAACATTCAAGCCCTACGAAATCATTGTCATCGATGACCAGTCCGCCGATGCTACCCCACAGATCGCCGAACAGGCCGGGGTGAAAGTAGTGAAGACTAGCCCTTTGCCCACAGGTTGGACAGGGAAAAACTGGGCACTCAAAACCGGATATGCAGCCTCATCTGGCGATATTCTCGTCTTTCTCGATGCCGACACTGAGCCAGGGAAGGAGCTGCTCCGCAGGCTGGTGGCAACTGTTCAACACTTAGGTGGTCTGGTCTCAGTTCAGCCCTATCACCGCACTGAACGCCCCTACGAACTGTTAGCGGTTCTGTTCAATCTCGTCGGCTTGATGGCTGTCAAACTGGGAGCAAGAGGTGGTGTGGCTTTTGGACCGGCTATGGCTACCAGCAAGGATGACTATAAGCGGGTCGGCGGCCACGACGCTGTGGCAGGATATGTTGTAGAAGACTGGTTCATGGCTCATATTTATGAGAGTGCGGGACTGCCAGTGAGTGCATACATTGGTCATGGCCAACTGGACTATCGGATGTACCCCGGCGGGCTGCGAGACCTGGTTGTTGGTTTCGACAAAAACTTTGCAACGGCAGCAGGGGAAGTCTCTTGGCTGCGGATGCTGGCGGTTGTGTTCTGGCTTTCAGGGCTGTTCTGGGCGGCTTGGTGTCTGCCCGCATCCCTATTTGGCTGGCCGATTGTCGGGAATTCATCCTTACTATATAACGTACTGCTTTATCTTGCCTTCGCCATACAGTTAGCCATAATTGTATGGCCAGTGGGTTCATTCGGAGCAATCGTCTTTTTCTTCCCCATTCCGGTTGCCTTCTTCATTGCAGTGTTCCTGCTGGCAATTCTGAATCTCGAACGTGGTCAAATCGAATGGAAAGGACGAAGGATAAGTACCCGATGGCAAGGTGAATGAATGAGATTATCTATACTACAGTTACCGGATGGGGTAATCGTCGGGCTTTGTGTGGTCGGTTGGACAGCCTGGTCACTTTTGATCGGTTTTGTCGGTCATCGACTTCCCCTGAAATTCCTAGAAACGGACACCTGCCTGACCCGGCCACGAATCTGGGGGGAAGATAGACAATGGTACAATCGGGTACTGCGGATCAAGCGATGGAAGGATCGGTTGCCAGAAGCAGGGGATTTCTTCCCAGGAGGTTTTCGCAAAACATCCGTTGGCGGTGGGGACTGTGCCGTAATGTCCCGTTTTTTGGCTGAAACCCGTCGCGCGGAATACGTTCACATCGCCATCTGGCTGTTTTGGTTAGTGACGATGCTCTGGACTCCTGGCTGGGGTGTGCTGGTAAACCTCGCCGTGGGAACAGCTTTCAACCTGCCTTGTTTGTGGGTGCAGCGTTACAATCGGCTTCGGCTCCAGCATCTGCTCGTATTGAAAGGACAGGGAAAAACGATATGCTAAAGTATGAGCTTGGCTGTGAATTAACCTACAGCATTGAGCAAGCAAGCACTCTAATTCTTAATGTTGCTATTGTCAGCAACAACCATCAGATTATTGTTCAGGAAGACCTCCATTCTAACTCTCAACGGTCGATTGAGGAATATATCACTTCTGTCAGTGGAAACCGATACTTTCGACTCAATGCCCCTCCTGGCAATTTGCAAATTTCCTATCGAGCAACCGTTGGCTTATCTCCTTATTATTCAGACCCCAGTACGGTTTTTGAAGTAAAGCCAGCCGATTTACCCCTCGATATCTTGTACTATCTTTATCCGAGTCGTTACTGTCAGTCAGATCGATTATTGCGCTTTGTCGCGGCTGAATTTGGCCATTTAGTCCCTGGTTATTCCAGGGTGACAGCTATCTGTAACTGGATTTATAACAATGTTTTGTATCTCTCTGGTAGCAGTGATTCTTTAACTTCTGCTTGCGATACAGCGATAGAAAGGGTAGGCGTTTGTCGTGATTTTGCCCATTTAGGCATTGCTTTTTGTCGGGCCTTGAATATTCCAGCACGCTTTGTTTCCGGCTACGCCTATGGTTTAAATCCCCCCGATTTTCATGCCTGGTTTGAGGCTTATCTAGGGGGTCGCTGGTATCTTTTCGATCCTACCCGCCTTGTGCCTCAGAGCGGGCTAATTCGCGTTGGCACAGGACGAGATGCAGCCGATGTTTCTTTTGCCACTATTTTTGGTCCCGTACAAATGAATCAGATGAGGCTTTTTATGGACTACTTACCCGATGCCAAGCCGATTTCCGAGAATATTTTGATACCGACAACAGAGGCGATCGCCATCTCTTGAGCGTACCCCAGTCAGGTATTCTATTATCGAAAATTTGGCTTGAAAACCCCGTCCTTTGAGGACGGCTTTAAGCTACAATGGAAAAAGCGATAACCAAGCTAAAAACTGAACCCTGACCACAGATAGTAGGGGGTTTCGTTCAGAAAAGACTTCAAATTCGGCCTTGAACGAGTAAAACTTTCTAGGAAATAAGGTTGAAGATGAGATTTTTTCGACTTGTTCAAAGTGGCCGGAGGGCATTCGGACACTCAAAACGGACGGGTCGAAAGTGTCAGACTTAAGCAATTAAGCGTTTTTCGCTATCTGCGTCAACCCCATTGACGCGACCACCCTAAAAAAGTGGCGTGGTGAGGATGTCAATAGTATTGTCTTTGAAAAACCCATTTTAGGAGTTGCCCATGTCATCCTCATCCCTACCCATTAAACCGGCTGTACTGGTTGTCATCATTGGTGAAACCGTCTTGCAAGACCGCATGATCAAGCTGCTGCAAGAGTTAGGCGTAACTGGCTATACCCTCTCGCAAGCCCAGGGCGCAGGTCGCCACGGCAACCGCCAGGGAGATATGGTCGGTTATAACACCAATATTGAGATCAAAACCGTTGTCTCGCAGGAAGTCTCGGAGGCGATCTTCTCTGGTCTCGTCGAGTATCAAGCTAATCATGCCTTAATCGCTTTCCGACAAAATGTCGAAGCGTTGACTGGGTTTGAGATAATTTGATTCGTCACTAACCGCGCCCTAAAAGGGACGGGGCTTGCCTAGACCAATTTAGGCGACGCAAGTAGAGACTACCGCATCGAGACACAATCTAGCCCAGACCTCCGAATACTTCCCTAGTTCGGATTCCCTCTCAGCTCTATTGGTAAAGCGTTGTTAGACAAGACATCTTGATTGTGTTGCGGTAAGGGACATTCACTTCACTCTTAAGGATTATCTCCATGCCAAGAGTTCCTGTTATCTCAAAAGACGGAAAGTCGTTAATGCCCACCAAACCCAGTCGGGCCAGGCGGTGGATTAAGCAAGGAAAAGCTATCGGTAAATTCAACGACTTAGATATTTTCTATGTCCAGCTAACCACTGAACCTTCTGATAGCAAAACCCAACCGATTGCCATTGGTATTAACCCGGGTAAATTATTCTCTGGAATTGGCGTTCAATCCTCCCTTTTTACTCTTTGGAAGGCTCACTTAGAACTTCCTTTTAAGCGAGTAAGAGAGCGCCTAGACAATCGATGCTTAATGCGAAGAGGACGTAGAGGAAGACGGATTAACCGCCAACTTTCTTTTAATCTAAGAGCGCATCGACAAAAACGATTCTCAAATAGAAAACAAGGAAAATTAGCTCCCTCAATCAGAGCTAATCGTCAACTTGAACTTCGAGTCGTTTCTGAACTAACCAA